>NZ_AP026770.1 GCF_026000295.1 Helicobacter suis HS1
TGTCTAAATTGGAGCAATACTTAAAAGAATTTGGACACTTCAAGGAAAATAAGAGCACCTTTATCCAAGAGGAGAGGCTTTAGAAGAGCACTTAAAGAGAAAGAGAGAACATATCAAGCAAGAGTTATCTGAGAAATTGAAAAAATTGCAGGATTGAATGCCCACTTGTTACCCAATTGCGCCGTAAAGCCCCTAGTTTTAGCTAGTACAGCACTAGTACCAGGATAAGCAAAAATTTTAAAAGTCTAGTACAGGAGAATCTAACCCTGAAGTCATCAAAAAATATTAATCAAAGTATTGAAGTTTATAGCAACACGGATCAAGTGGGGGTTTTAGAAGTCTATGCTACTGGGAGAAATGAAACCTATTACTTCACATACGATGCTAATTGGATACAAAATGGATTTGAAATAGACCCACAGCTACCACTACAAGAAACTAAAGTTGTTTCTAAAGAGCTATGGGGGGCTTTTTGTGATATTAGTCCTGATAGATGGGGCAGATTGATTCAAAAAAGAGAAGCCAAGAGTGAACTCACTGATAGCGAATACATGCTAGGGGTGAGCGATTACTTCAGAGTGGGGTCTTTGCGTCTTTTTAAAGAGGGTTTGTTTGTATCACCTAGTACAAACCATCCTAAACTTGCCAACATCAACCAACTTTGTGTTTCTGCACACAGAGTGGAGCAAGGAGAAAGTTTAGAGGATGATCTAAGAAAGTTACTTGCCCCCAGTGGTAGTTTAGGTGGGGCTAGACCTAAGGCCAGTGTTTTAAAAGAGGGCGTACTCTACATCGCTAAATTTCCCTCCCTTAAAGATGCCGATAAGCAAATCTCTAGAATGTGAAAAAACCATGCTAGATGTGGCTAAACTAGCAAAAATACAGGTTTGCCAAACAGAATTACTTGAAACTTCTAAGGGCACAGTTCTTTTAGTTAAGAGATTTGATAGAAAAGAACAAGAGAGAATCCCTTTCAAATCAGCCATGACTCTTCTAAGTGCACGCGATGGAGAACAGAGGAGTTATTGCGATTTAGCAAAGGTGCTAGATCAAAAGAACAAGAAGGAGTTATTCCGTAGAATGGTGTTTAATGGGTTATTTGGAAATTGTGATGATCACTTAAGAAACCACGGGGTACTCTATGATCAAGAAAACAAAACTTGGAATTTAAGCCCTGCCTTTGATATAACACCTGAAAGCATTGTTTATGCCAAACAAACCCATGCTCTTAACTTCATAGACTTAGAAAATCTACCCTCTATTGAGCTATTTGATCGAATCAAGCACCATTTTGTGTAACAGAGACTTTATTTAAAAGTATCTTAAAAGACATGTGGGGTGCAAGAGAGCGGTTTGAAATTCTTGCTAGAAAAAATGGGATCAATAGGGATAATTTAATCGCTCTTAAAAATAATTATCAGCATGTAGACTTTGAAAAAGTCCAACAAATGTTTAGTGTGAACAAAGGCATTGAGTTTTAGAGGAATTGGAAAGTTGACATACTCCCCATAGCTAAAGCTAGGGGATTCTGGGATCATCAAAGCTTGCCCGCTAGGCGGGTCTTACAGCTTCTCCTCCAAGAGTGGATGCCCCCACTCTATGAATATTTATACTTGTGTTCAAATCTCTATCCAAAGAAAAGCCACAAGAAGGGCAATGAAAAAACCTATCTTTTAGGCTTAAATCTCTTTGAGTGCTCCACAATTAGAACAAGTTTTAGAGCTAGGATAGAATCTATCAATCTTAACCACTTGGGTTTTTCTCTCCAAGATAGCCACAAACTCACCAAAAGCCAAATCATTAATCTTGCGCCCCCAAAGTTTAACCATACCCTTCAGGTTCAAATCTTCAATGAAAATAGTGGCGTATTGTTTGGCTAGGCTATTAGCAATCTTGTAGAAAAAGTCTTTTCTAAGATTTTGGACTTTGCGGTGCAATCTAGCAAGTTTTAGCCTAGCCTTTAGGCGGTTATGACTGCCTCTTTTCTTTTTGGATAGGGAGCGAGAGCAAGCACGGATCAAAGGCAAGAATTTAGAGAAAAATAAAGGCGATGGGATTTGTGTGCCATTAGAGCATGTGAGAAAAGTTTTTAACCCAAAGTCAAGCCCCACGCTGTTACCGCCTGCGGGCTTAAGGTTATCCTCTGTTTCGCACACCAAGCACAAGAAATAATCGCCTAGATTATCTCTTTTAATGGTTAAGGTCTTGGGTTTGCCTGCAAGGTCGTAGGTTTTGACAAACTTAAAGCGATAGCCATTAAAAGAGATAATGTTGTCTTGGATTTTATAACCACATTGTGAAAATGTGAAAGACTGATAGTTGGCCACCTTTTTAAATCTAGGCGGTCTGCCTTGTTTCTTAAAAAACTTTTTATAAGCCTTGTCTATCCTCCCTACTAGCTCTTGCAAGGTTTGAGAGCCTAGAGTTTTCAAAAAAGCAAAGCGTGCTGTTCTCTTTAGCTGGTGATGTGCTTTTTCAAAGTGTAGAAATTCAAGTGCTTCTTATAGAGCCTATAATACCGCTTATGCAAAGCGATACAATGATTGTAGCAAATGCCATAAAGACGCAAGAGTCTGTCTATCTGCTTGTTCTTGCTTGAATTGTAGAGTTTCTGCTTGTAGGCGATGAGCATAGAACTATATTATACACACTTTGCTTGAAAAACGACCAAACATGCGCCTTATATCCCCATAGCTAAAGCTAGGGGGTTTACGGCGCGGTTGCTAAGTGAATCACCCCACCCGCTAAAGACGAGTGGGATTTCTGCTAAGGTATTTTAAACAAGTACGCTTCTAGCAATCATAAGCCAAAAACCCCAAAACTCATTAATCAAACTTTAAGCTTCTCACAAGTCCCTATTTTAGCCACCTGCAAGGTCAAAATGACAAAAACATGTGCATGTTTTTGTGTTATCCTGCCCATTTTTGCAACTAGATTTTTCTAGGGCTATTATGCTAACTTCTTGAGCATGCATACAATCAAAAGAAGTCTTGCTAAATCATTGCGTTTTTTCATGGATCTTGAAGAAGAACCGCTATTTGATTACGTCAAGGTGCACCAAAGAAAAACGCCAAAGTCTAAAAAAACTTACATAGAATTCTTCCACCAAGCCATTGTTGATTACACCAAAAATTTAATAACTTCTACTACTAGGTCTAAAAGAAAACAAGTTGTGATCAAAAACATAGCTAATATGACTACCGGGCATTTACAAAGAGCTCTGGATTATTTGCTCAAAAAATCTGAGGATCAGACAGTGGTAGACGAATTTTTTGCCACAGTGAAAGCAGAGGAAGTTTTAGAGCAATGGAGAGAGGACTTTAGATCTTCAAAGAGCAGAGCTAAGAATGTTGCGATGCATTTGGTTTTCTCTATTGATGAGCCCATTAACAAGAGAAACTTACAAATTTTAGAATCCTCCGTTTATCAAACACTTATTGACAGTCTAGGCTACAACTATGCTTTTATTCTTAAAGTCCATAGCCATCAGAACAAACCCCATGTTCATGTACTTCTTAACAAGACACACAAATTCACAGGTAAGAAGTTACGCTTTACTTCTAAAACAGATTGCAAAGAATTTTTCCATTCCATGCGTGAGGATTTTAAAAACCATCTCTTCATTAACTCTAATGCAGAACTGGAATATTCCAATACGCCTAACATTGAAAAGCACTTAAGAAGTATTGAGAAGGAATTAGAAGAGATTCAAAAGATGGCCAGCAACAACAATACATTGCAAGCGAGTGCTTTTTTTGATCAGGTATGTGTAAATTTAGATAGAAACATTGTTGCCATGCAAAAACAAAAACAAGCTCTGCTCAAGCAGCAAGCTAAGATGCAGCAAGAATTTGAAAAAGAGGACCCCAAGTTTTTTCACTTCATTAAACACCTTAAACCTGAACATGTCAAACGCAATATCAAAGGTAGTCAACGGGCGATTAAAATTGTTTCTGCAAAAATACAATTTGCTAACAAAGTACAACACAAATATCTTAAACAGCAAAAGGAATTGTTGCAAAGAGAAAATAGATTTTTGAAAAATGCATTCAAGATTGATAAGCTTGATCAACAAATCCATCTCTTGGGCAAGGATTTAGATCAATTCCTAGACCATGAAAACAATTTCACAAAGTGGATAGCAGGATATAGCCTTCTTTCACAAAAACGCCAACTCTTAGCCTCCCTAAAATCCATGAGCTCTGGCTATGGATCAAATAGACTGGCTAAGAATTTAGAAATGCTACAAAGAGAGATCAGAAATGATCAAGCACACTTCAAAGACGACATCTTTGCTCTCAATAGATTTTTAGATTTCCAATCCCTCTCTGGCCTTAAAAAAGCCAGCGTGTTTTTCTTGAACAAGCGGATCAATAGATGCCAGAGTATCTCAAAAATTGTAGAAAATGAATTAAAACACACAACAGCACAACAAGATGGATGGCCTGCCCTGCAAGCACTGCTTGATCAAAGAAGAGTAGAAGCCTTAGACCTAATAGAAAAGAGAAAATTCTTTCTTAAGAAACGCTTCATAGAGCTCCAGCAAAACTACAATCATCTTAAAAGCGAATACAACCAAGCTCTATTTGATCCAAATAAATCAAAAGAAAGCCAAGCGCTCTTCAAACAGCTTAATAGAATCACAAGGAATTTGGCTTTCATGGCTAAGGAGATTAAGCTAGCACAGCATATCAAACAAACACAGGGCAAAGAGCAGACAAAAGAGAAACAGCACAAGGTGCTTCAGGAGAGCCAAGAGAAAGAGCTTCCAAACACCACTAAAACTAACAACAAACTATCTAGCATCAGTGCTAACAAACAACACACAAAAACTTCAAATCACAGAAGAAAAGATGGCGGCTCAGGATATACCCGCGCTCTAGAAGGCTTCTAGAGCTTAAGTTTTTCTTATATAGAAAGTTAGCCTTTAGTGTAGGACATTCCACACATTTATTTACTCCATAAATCCGCCACAATCTTTCCATAGTCGCTATTGGTATGGATGTAGATCTTTGTGGTTTCTATACTGGAGTGTCCTAGAACATGCTGTGTGAGCACAAGGTCCTTAGTTTCTCCATAGATATAGCTCCCAAAACTATGCCTTAACATGTGTAAACCCGCACTTTTGAAATTGTCGGTAAATCCTAAAGACACCAACATCTTATTAATAAAACGCTGGGATACTATAGATTTAAACAAGATTCCAGATCTGTCATTTTGCTTAGTCTTAGATTGAAGCCATTCCAAAAGATATGGTTCGATCAATTGTCTCTTAATCGTTACTAACCTCTCCTTATTACCCTTTCCATGGATAATAAAATAATAATTATCCATGTCCTTTTTCACATCTTCTAATTTCAGATTTTTCACCTCAGTAGTCCTCAATCCACTATAGGCCACAATCAGAACAATCAATCTATCCCGTTTCTCTAAATCACTCTTACATTGCATATTCTTTAGATATTCAATACAAGCAAATAATCTCTCTTTGAATAAAAATTTAGGTAAATGCGCGTGGTTTCCTAGAGAAATTTTTAGACTAAAATTAAAATGAAATCCTTTTTTACTATCTAAATACCTAAAAAATATCCCCAAATTTACCTTAAAAACACAGATAGATGATGGTCTGTATGTCAAGCTCATGGTGTATAAAAAATCTATTATGTGAGATTCTTTTAAAAACCTAAGGTGTTTAATATCAATTTTTGTCCTTTCAAAATATCTGAATAAGTGGATCAAAACCGCTACATTGTGCATAGACTTACAACCTAAGCATACTAGCTTAACTCTTAATTGCATTCAGTTCTTCAATGGTCTTGGCATCTAAAATTTGTGCTGCATAGCTTGGTAAGTTTTTGTGTCTTTTACCCAATGTTTAGAATAAGATTTAGATTTAAAATCTATAAAATCCTTAATTTCAATAAATAACTCTCGTATAAATTGTGCTCATTTGTTGCTCCTAAACTAACCTGTGTCGAGTTTAACACATTTCAATAGTATTACTGCCCTCTTGTCTTTCTCTACTTTTCTTTAAAGGGCGCGGTGTTTTTGTGTTTCGCTCCAAAACCCGTCTCCCCTCCTCAATGCAGCGCTTAGTCTCCTTGAGATGTTGTTTCATGATGCCTCCATGCATAAAAAGAACATTGTAGGTTTCAAAAAGTTTAGGCTCTGCAATCTCAAACATCAATTTGGCTAATTTTTCTGTTTTAGCTTGGGTGAGGGAATTTTGTTCATAGCCCAATAAAAGATTGTCCCGCTCTTGTTTGTAGATTTCTTGGCGCTGTTCTGCCTGCTCTAAGATTTGTGTTATTTTGTTGCGCTCTGCATCAGAACAATTATGCAGAGCAGCGTGCCAGCTCGCATTGTCAGAATGTTCTGGTCTAAAGGTGCTAATGTAGGTGGGGTCTTCTTTAGTGCGCTCTATTTCTGCCAAGATGGCTTCATGATCAGACTTGAGACCTTTTAAATAGCGTCCTCGTGGGTAGCTTTGCTCAATTCTTTTCTCATCATAATGCATGTCTGCAAACCTCACATGCTCTTTGAAGGCTTGTTCATGCTTACTTGCTTCTTGTCCAAGCCGTGCGTATTCTTGCTCCAAGTGTTTTAACTCTTGTGGCAGGATTTTTTCTTGTCCTTCTTCTGGTTTTCTTATGCGAAACCCCATAGAACTACATTGACGCCAAAGCTCCCAATATGCCTCTTGGTGATTGAATGCCTTTTGCATCCACGTCTCATAAAGTGGCTCTTCTCTCTTTAATTCAGCTCTCAAGCGCGCCTCTTCTTCTAGCAAAAAGGCATTCATAGTTTTAATTTCCTCTAAATAATTTTCTTGTATGGTGTTGTCTGCTCTGTTTGCCCTAGATGCGCTGGGATGTTGGGCTGCTTCTTGCTGCATCCTTGTTTCTAACTTCTCTTTACTGGCTAGAGTGTCCTCTTTCTCTGACTTCTCTGGGGTATTGTCTTGTATAGTATTGTCTTGTGTATCCTGTTGCATTGCTTTACTAGCAAATTGTTCAGACTTAGCCACAAACCCACTTTTATAATTTCTATCTGCACTGCATTTAGCAATCTCTTTTAAAAGTTCTTGGTGATCCTCTTTAAGGGCTTGCAGATAGGTTAACTTAGGGTATTCTGCTGTCTTGTCTAGCAATGCCTCCAAGCTTTCAATCTCTTGTTGTGCCTTTTCTTGGTGTTCTTGCTCTCTGAGCATTTCTTTGTCTAGTCTCTCTAGGGCATTATCACACTTGCGCAAGAAGCCTTTAAAGTCTATGTCTGCAAAACTCCCTGCATCTAGCAAGTCTTGTTTGTCTTTGCTGTAGCTTAGATTGTCTGGTTGGATATAGCAATTAGAATCATCAGGGTGGCAAATGTAAAACTCCAGCTTGTTGTGATAGCGCATCGCTTTAAAACATAAGCCCCTATAGTTCATCACATCTATCTCTGTACCTTCATTTTCTAGGGCATTTTGCACACAAGCTTTAAAAATTGCCTCCATACGCTCTAAACTCTGTTTGCTTGACTTATCCAGATTTAGAGAGATGAAAAACCTGTGGCCCTGCCTCATCATAAAGCCCAATGCTTACAGATTCTTTCTTGGGCTCTCTAAGCTCTAAAAGAGTGTTTAGAATACCTATACGCTCCTGTGTATACTGCAATGTGCTTTTGTTTCTTTGCAAACTCTCTTGTTTGAAGTGCTGTTCTTTTAAAAAAGCCTTGTAGAGATTCTCCTCTTTTCTAAGAGTTTGTCTTAATTGCACCTCTTGGACTATCAAGGGATTGCCTGTGGCTAAGGCTTTCATCTGCCCAGCATCCGCACTCCCCATTGTGATGTCCTCTAATTCTCTTAAGCCTAGTTTGTGGGCATTTCTAAATTGCTCTAAACTTTTGCTTTTAGTCTCAATAATCTGCCACATACGGCTATCATAGGTTTGTTCTGTGGCGTATCTAAAGAGTTTGATAGTGAAGTGTTCTGGGTCTCTTTCAAAGAGCACATTGCCCTGTCTAATCAAGCGCCCCTCCATTTGTAAGAGCTCATCAGGTATCAGGTCTCCAAGGACAATCCAAAAAATGCCCTGCTACTAAGCGTTCTTATACATTTGTGCCCACTAGCAGGACTACCCAGCAACACCCGCACTTCTCCAGCATTGACTTTTCTAAAAAGTTCTTGCTTTTGTGCCTCAGTCTTGGCATCGTGGATAAAGGCGATTTCACTTTGAGGGATGCCCAGTTTGACCAGTTTTCTTAACACATCGCTATAGACATCAAAGGAAGCACTCTTAGCTACTTCTGTATCTAAATCTAGGGCTTTTGCCTGTTGTTCTGCTAATGCACTCTCTAATTCCTGCTGGCTAGGGGTGATGGCTTGCCCCTGCTCATTGTATTCTGTTAGACTCTCTAAAAATTCTTGCACGCTATCTGGGGTATTCTCTTGAGTATTCTCTTGGGTGCTCTGCTCTAATTGCACCCTTTGGCTATGCACTTTAGGGGTGGACAAGCTAATAAAGACTAACTGCGTGCCCTTGTCCTTATCCCACTCTTTATATTGCTCATAGATTTGCACAGCCATCGCTGCACTCTTAGAGTATGCATCTTGCACTTTTGCATTTGGATCAATCAAACGATAATCTAGGGCTGCTTTTCTAGCATCTGTGGTGCAAGCTAGGATATTGTCCTCTCCTATCTCTGGCTTTTTGCCCTTGCACTTCTCCATGCGATCTACAATGCTGCCTTCATTGAATTTGCCACTCTCATCCTGCACCCCAATAAAGCGCGCCACCTCCTCACTTCTTGGCACAACAATATTGATAGGCTTGCTCCCCTCTATGGGTGGCACAAAGTGGGGATTAAACTTTTGGATGTCTATATTGCTAATGACATCGGCAAAACTCCTATAGAGTGTGTTCAACTCTTGCACATTATTAAACTTAGAAAAACGGCTCACCACCTTGTAATTCTGTGCGCTGGTGTCTAGTTCTAAATCTGCTTGGATTTGTCCAAAGGTCTGTGCCCAGTCATCAAAGGTATCTATGCCCTTGTCTTTGAGAACCTCTGGCTGTAAGTATCTTTGTAGATGGTAGAGCTCTGCAATGCTATTAGCAATGGGTGTGCCAGTTAAAAACATGATCTTAGCCCCTCTGTTATGCAGGTATTGGGTCTTGACAAAGAGATCGGTGGCGCGTTTAGAGCCTTGTTTGTTGCCCAGTCCTGCCACACCCTGCATATTAGTGCTAAAGCCTAGATTCTTAAAGAGATGGGCTTCATCTACAATCAGATTGTCAATGCCCATCTGGCTAATGTCTATGTGGCTTTTGTTTTCTGCCAACAACTTAGAATACCTCACCCCTATGTGCTTGATAGCCTGCTCTTCAGCGCGCACACTCATCACAGCAGATTTATCTAACAACCCGTCCCTGACCAGTTTTCGCAAATATTCATTGCCATCGCGCAATGCCTGCTCCTCCTCAGCCCACATATCCGTAATAGTCTGTTCAGGATTAGCCAAAAACTCCAACTGGCTATGGGCAATGATGACTGCATCATATGCATTGTTGGCAATCTGGTTATAGAGTTGCTCGCGTTGCTTAGGGCTAAAGTCCTCACTCTCCACCACTAAGACATTGGCATTGGGGTAGGCTCTATAAAACTCTTGTGCCCACTGCTTGGTTAAATGATTGGGCACAGCAATCAAGCTCTTATTGACTAGACCCATACGCTTTTGCTCCATACAACTCGCAATGGCTACTAAAGTCTTGCCTGCGCCCACTTGGTGATCTAAACAAACTACCCTTTCTTGGATGGCTCTAAAGATAGCATTCTTTTGGTGCGCTCTAAGTTCAATATTTTGATTAAAGCCCTCCAAGCGCACATGCGATCCATCATAGCTTTTAAGCACATTAGTATTAAAGGTGTCATTATAGATTTGCTCTAAATGTGTGCGCCTATCATAGTCTGCATAAATCCACTCTTTAAAGGCTTCTTGGAGTTGTGTAGCTCTCTCTTGAGCTAGGGTGCTTTGTTCCTCATCTACGACCATAATGGGCTTGCCATTCTCATCTGTTTTATTGGGGTCGGGGTATTTAATCTCAAGAGGGCTGTTGTTCAACACACACTCTAGTAAGCGCGCCCCACTCATTTTTATTCTGTCAGAATGGTTTTTGTCTCTAATGCCTAAGAAGTCTAATTCTTCTGTGTTATTTACATGAAAGCCTCTAGTTTTAGCCACACAGAGGCACTTTTCTACATACTCTTTAAAAAAAACCCCCTCTTTGCCTGCTTGTCTGTAATGCTCTCTAACCTGCTCTAAGAGGAATTGCTCATAGTATGTAGTGGGAATCCAAGGCGTGCCTAAATGCAGAGCAATGTCTATAGCCTTGATGTCTACAGGGATGATAGCCTCTAGGGCTTGGACATTTTCTATTAAGTCCTCTCTGCCTGCCTCTATGGCTTGTTTGGCTTCCTTGAGCTTTTGCTTGACATTCCCACTCAAATAATCACTGGCTAAGACATAGCTAGAGTTTTCTAAATGGCTCTTAAAAATCAATTTTTGCTCTAAAAGTTCCTCTAGTGTTTTCTCTATACTTTGACTTACAAAATGCTCAGCAATAAAGGCTAAATCTAATCCCCCCGTTTGGCTCACACTCGCCATTAAAGCCTCTTTGGCATTGTTGATCGTGAATGTTTTTTGAGGGGCTAGGGTGCGCTTGAAAAAAATGTCTGCTTTTTGAGCGCTGGGTTTTCTAAGAGATAAGCCTTGAGCCTGTGCTTGGGCTTTGTTAATGCCCTTATCAAAGTCTCTTTCTAAGCCCAAGACTCTAAAGCCATACAAGTCCCCTTTAAGGTCTTTGCGGTTTTTGTTTTCATTCAAATAGCCAAAGGTTTTCACAAACCCATCATAGAGAGCATTGAGCTTTTTTCTCTTGGTTTCTAACTCCCCATCGGTGCTTAAAGGGTTGAGCTCTGCTTGGATTAAGTCATGGAGCGCATCTCTTAGAGGGATGAAAGCTTGGATGCGCTTTTTTTGCATTTTTGTTTTGATGGTGGGGACTTGTTCTAAGAGGTAAACTTTATCTAAGGTATCCACATCCCAATCTGCAGCCTTGAATCTGTAAATCTCTCCTTCAAACTCTACATAATTGCCCGCTTTTGCGTTTGCACAGATTTGGGCATATTGGGCAAACTTGTGGTGTGAGCGATCTAAAATCACAAGCCCTTGAGGATACTCCGTCTTTCTATATCTGTAAATGTCCTTTGGCAAAGTAGAGATGAGAGAAGAGATGGCTTGCTTTAAATCTAAAGAGGCTTGAGGGGTGTTGGTGAGCTCCATACCCTTGTTAGCCACGCGCGCCTGCAGATTCCCCAAGATGTGCTAGATGTGCTCAGGGTGGTTGATAAAATACTCATTGAGGCAAAAACCCAAGAGTTCTTTTTTATTCTTTTCAAAAAAAGCGTGTATTTGCTCCTTTTGTGCCTCGGGACAACTAACTCTGGCGTGCTAGCAGCCTTGTTAATCCCTAAAAGTTTATCAATGTCCTTAGCTAGTCTAAGATGCTCGTGGGCAGTTGTGCCTTTGATCAATTTTTTGTGAGCAGTGAGCACATCTAAATCTAGCTTTTCACCTACCCTGTAATAGGGGGCAGAGCGCATAAAATCTTGGTTGAGCTCTGTATCTTGTCCCTTTTTAAAGAATATGACATCTGTCGTAACTTCCGTGCCTGTGCCCTTGAACACATTACTAGGCAATCTAATCGCTCCTAAGAAGCTAGCTTGCTTGGCGATGTGCTCACGCATTTTACTATCTTTTGCATCTAAAAAAGAGCTAGTGATGACAAAGGCTAGAATGCCATCTTCTTTTAAGTGTTTAAGGGCTTTGCCCACAAAGTAGTTGTGCACACTTGCCCCGCTTAAATCCTTATCTCCATCGTAAATGACATCCTTTCCATAGGGAGGATTACCCACAAAGGCATCAAAATCATGGGTGAAAGTAAATTCTTCAAACTTCTTAAGCTGGATATTTTGGTTAGGATGGAGGGTTTTGGCAATCCTCACACCCACACTATCTATTTCTGTAGCACTGAAGTGGTAGTGAGCATTAGTGAGCATTAGCTGGGGCATAGCTTAAAAAATTCCCCAGGCTCAAAGATTTCTTTGGTGTTGCCATCCTTGTTAAACCCAAAATGCTCCAAAGCCTCATAAATGGCATCTACTATCATCTTAGGGGTGTAATAGGCATCTAGCACGGATGCGCGGGCTTGGATGTATTGCCCTCTGTCTATAGTCCGCAACAACTCCAAGAACTCTTTCCCCTCTTGGCTTGAATCAAAGAAGTTGCTCATAGAACCCCACCCACTATAAGCGCTTAGAATTTTTTGTTCCTCATGGGTGATTTCTTTTCTGCCCTCTATTCTGAGTCGGTTTAAAAGCTTAAGAGCTGCCACATTGGCTTCATAGCGCTTTTTAGGAGTGCTGGGGGCATGCTCCTCTTGGGTCTTAAAATCGCGCCGATGATTGCCTACTGCTTGTGTGCTTGCCTCTTGTGCGTCCTGTGCATGGGCACGCTCAACTCCTCCCCCTATTTCAGAGGCATTTAGTTCTGGTGCACCAATGCCTCTAGACTCATATTGGAGTGTGCCATCAACTCCTTGTCCCTCTGCAGGCACTCCCAGTAATTCCTCCCTGTGCAGCAGGGGTCTATGATCAAATAGTGATAGGGATTGATTCTTGCTTCTTGGAGAATTTCCATATCTGTTATCCCCTCTGCGCGCTGAATCTGTGCCTGTGTGCGATCCAAGATCGCTAACTCCATCTGTGTTTGGTCGCGCACTATGTAGAACAGAATGTCTAGGTGCAGATGATAGATCATGTGAGGAAACCAGCTCCTCCAGCGATCCAGTAGCAAAAACTCGTAACCCTCCATTTTCTCGTGGTTGTATAGCCACATCAGTTGCTCCCAACGCTCTGGATTTGCCTTCTCTATTTTCTCCCTCAATGTCTCCAACTCCAGTGGATGGATGGGCATGCGCTCTAGGGGATAAATCCCCTTCTGGATTGCCTCCTGATAAAGCAGAAGATCCGCGCGCTCCCTCTCTTCTTTCTGCCTCTGCTCCTCTTTGTGCTCCATCACCCTCTCTAAGCCTATCTGAATGCTCAGTTTCAGATGATGCCAATCGTAATGTTGTGCTAGCTCTTTCATCCCCTCCTCCCCCAGACTCAAGAAGTATCCCCTCTGCTGTGGGCTCAACTCTTGGGCTAGTTTCTCCCACTTCTCCCACAATTTCTTCATCTCCAACCATGGGTCGTCCTTGTCTATCCCCATACTGCTTTGTATCGCCTGCATAAACTCCTCTATGCTCGCTTCTTTCATGGTCTTCTCCTAGTGATGTAGATTCTATAGACCCTGAGCTTATAACACGCTCATTGGGTGCTGGTGCTGAAGTTTTGGGCTTGGACTCTTGGTGAGTCGTGTATTCCCTCTGCTTTGCAGTTGCAGGTTTGTGTTCTAGGGGTTCATTAGGAGGTATTGGGGTAGTATCCTCTGTAGCGGTTGCAGTATTATCTTGTTTTATATTATCTTGTGTAGTATTGTGTGTTGCAGTGTTGTCTATTGTTGTATTCTCTTGTATGGTATTATCTTGTATTTTATTTTCAAGTGTGCTGTTGTCTGTGCCATCTGGCTGCTTTGCATTGATTACTTGCTCTGGTGTCTGCATAAAATTAACATGTTCATCAGGAAGGGTTGGGGTGGAGGGTTCTTGTGGTGCTTGGATAGTAGCTGTGCGTTCTTGTTGTGTGGGAGGGGCAAATTGTGCCACTAGCTGATTTAACTGATCTAAAATTGCTGTATTTTGAGCCTTGAGCATCTCTAATTCTTTGGTGTGCTCTTTTAAATCAGCCTCACGCTCTGCTTGTAATCTCTGCACCTCTGCTTTTAAAATATCCACTTGAGTTTGTAGATCACTTACTTCAGACATGCGTTCTGTGTTCTCTTGCTCTATTGCAGGGAATCTAGCCTGCATGTATTCTTGTAGCTGTGTGTAGTGCTCAGAACTAAGCTCATTTTGTAAATCAGAAAGGCGCACCTGCGCGCTGTGTTCTTGTCTGTGCAAACTTTGAGGATTAGGCTCTTTAAAAAGGCTGGTGTCTAAGGTAGAAAACACTTCCACATTATAGAGGTCTGTTGTGTTGAAAATAGGCTCTACTAGGACATTGCCCTCTTTATCTTTTCTCTGTAGATATGAAATACTAACCTTTTCTATGCTCCCTTGTGGGTTTTGTTTGTTTCTGGTGTTTGCCTTGATGTAGGCAAGCTCTTTGGGGTCTGCACCTAATAGCCTTGCTCTATTTAAAGAAATCCACTGGTTTTTGTTATACCCACACTCTAACATCTTAGCATCTAGAGCTAAAGCGTGCAAGTCCGTATAAAAATTGCCCGTGCTAGGGTTATAGGCTTTCTCTAAACTCTGTGCCTGATCTAAGCGGATGTGCTGGCTTTTTAAGTGTGCTACTAATTCTTGAGCCTTGAAGTGTGTGAATGCGCTCTTGCGTTCTTGTGAAGACATAGTGTGCCAATCTGACATGCTGCTCCTTATAGTTTTTATCAGTGTATAGACATAGAAGCTAAAACGAAGCAATACACACCTTTATATGTTGATAATCAAATAATGTGCGTTGTCTAGTTTTTTAAATATAGATAGGTTTTTGCCACTAGGAATAACTCATGGCATACGATCGTGGCACTATAATCTATAGCTGGTATCAAGAACTAAAAGAACGATCTAGACAACAAAGAATTGCAGAAGAATCCAAAAAGAGACAAATAGCACAATCAAAAATAACTACTCACAAACACATACATAGTCCCAATGAAGACATCTATTCCATTCCCTTGCACGAGATTTTGTTGTGCAACGGCTATAGTATCAATAAGACTAAGAGCTCTGCTAATTATCCTGTTATGCAAAACAAAGATGAGAAACTCATTATTTTCAGAAGAGATGGGCACTACTTCTATTTTAACTCTAGAAGTGATGAAAGGGGTAACATTGTAACATTTTGCAGAAATAGACATATTAGCATTCAAGAGGTTTTGCATAACTACAGGACAAAAGCACAGCAACTAGAATCATCATTACACCTAGACGATACAAGGAAACAGGAGAATCAAAAAAAGGCTCTGAAAGACTTTAGTGCTTTTAATCTCTATAACCCACAAAGAGCGGACTTTTTTATAAAAAAAGGAATTGATGCTACCACGCTCGATCCATACTTGAATCCTAAAAATTTCAAACAAGACAAGGAAGGTAATCCATGTTTTGCTCACTATGGGGTGTCTGTACTTGAAACAAGAGATCAGGAAGGAGTATTGCAAAGCTCCGATCTAATAGTCCAAGTTGGCTATTCTAAACGCCTAATCACACCGCTTATAAAAGATTTAGAGGGCAATATAAGAGAAACACCACTAAAAAGCATCCATTATGGAAAAAAGGGACTAGAAATACTCTTCCCTAACCTCTTGCTAGATGAACATAGCCCCCAAAGCCCTATCCACCAACTGACAAATATTATTATCACAGAAAACATCATCGATGCCCTAAGTTTCATGCAACTTCATAAACACTACAACCCCCATACAACTCTTCTCATATCAACTGCTGGGCAGTTTAGCTTAGAGAAAAACCTAAAACCATTACTAGAGACAATGAAAGACCCCAAAACTCCAGATTTCCAAAAATTTAAAGTAGATCAAAGAGGATTAAGGCGCGATATCGCATTCACTCTAGCCTTTGATAATGATGCGATGGGAGAAAAATACACAACAAAAGTAAGCGCCTATCTGATGGAGAGCTTTAAAATAACGCCTACTATCCATCAAAGTTTTACAAAAGATGTTAGCGATGACTTAAAGTTGTGCCAACAAACTGGACTAAAAATTGAAAATCTGAATGTAGATACGCTTAAAAACGCGCTAAAAACAATCCTAAGGAATTATCAGTCAACTTCTCACCCACACACAAAAAAGACTCTTGCAACTAAAATTGCAAATATTGATCAAATCTTTCCACTCAAAGAAAACTTCAAACAAAAATTTGTAGAAATCCGCAGTGGCAAGAATATTGGAATGGAGCTATAAATGTACAAATATAAGCCCTACTGTTATCTCATCTCTATTTTATTTGCTCCATCTGTCTTTATAGCCATGCTCTATACATTGTTGAGTCTGCCAAGTCTGCACACAGCTATGCTCTTTAGCAAAAAGATCATGCTTAATCTACAGGACTTCAAATATTTCAAACCACAAATATACCTTGCATTTGTATGCGCCTTATTACCATTTTGCTGTACAGCCTATCTTTTCTCCAAAGGTTCTAACATGCAAAGCCATGGTAAAGCAAGATGGTAAAGCAAGATGGGCAAGTGCTAAGGAAATAGAAGCTTATAGCTATAGTGTTCTTAACTTTTTAAAAAACCTTTTTGGTTTTAGCATAAGATTATTAGGACTTCCTCTAATATTTTTTATTCCAGATAAAAAAGGTTTTATTAAAAATATAGCTAAAAACTTCCTAGAAACATGTAAGCTAGGTTTAACCATCAAACACCCCATGACATTAAATTTCAAGCAGGGCGTGGTAGTGGGCAAATACGAAGCGCTGGGCAAATCTAAACCTGTCTACTATGATAGTCCGCTATCCACCCTTATCATTGCGCCCCCCGGAAGCGGTAAAACAGCAGCAGTTGCTATTCCTAATCTACTGACTTTAAAAAATTCTGTGGTAGTCTTGGACATCAAAGGCGAACTTTGCGATCTTACAGCCAAATACAGACAAAAAAAATTTAAAAACAAGATTTTCGTATTCAATCCACTGGGTGATGATAACACGCTAAAATTTAACCCCTTTGATAAAAAGATTGTCTCTCAACTTGATTTTAATAGAAAAAGGCGACTTGTTGATGAAGTGGGCAACACCATATTTACTGAGGAGAATGACAACAAAGACCCACACTGGACACAGCAGGCTAGAAATCTCTTCATCTTTTATGCACTTTATGATTTGTGTGTCTATGGAGGCTCTAATTTTTTTGAAATCGCCTCCTGCCCTATTAAGAACTATGTTCCACTCATCCATCCTAAAAGTCGCCAGTATGCCGAACTCTTTGAAGTGAAACGGGATGAACAGGGTAATGCAATTAAGGATGCAAATGGCGCTTATATCCAAGAGTTAGATAATAACAATGAGCCGATACAAAACTCCGAAGTTAACGCAGAGGTGTTGTGGTATAGACAGGTAGCCGAACAGGTTTACTTAGATGTAGAAGACTCTAGAAATTACGATGGCACAGTTCACAGACTAGAGAGAGATACAGAGGGCAATATTATTATCAAGGAGGGCATGTTAGATCCTATCATCAGAAATGATGCCAATAGATGGGCAAATGCTAATGATAGGGAATTTGCTAGTATTAAATCTGTTTATTCTAGATTTATGCAAGTCTTTACCAGTTATCAAGTCAAAGAAGCCACTAGTTCTATGAGTTTTGCCTACGAAGATTTAAGGCGCGAAAATATTAGTCTTTATATCAAAATTGCCCAAACAGATATTAATACACTCGCTCCCTTAATTAGAATTCTTCTAGAAAGCATGGCTAAAAATCTACTCCTAAGAGAAAGCCAAAAATTTGAAGAAAGGGTTTATTTTATTTTAGATGAGTTCGTACGCTTTGGTAAACTTCCCTTTCTTTTAGAAATGCCCGCTCTAAGTAGAAGCTATGGAGTGGTGATTCTATTTATCACCCAAAGCAACGCTCTAATAGAAAAATACTATGGAAAAGACGATGCAAAGATCGTCAATGGTACCGTAGCCTATAAAATAGTCTTTAAAATGGATGATCTAGAGTATGCCAAACAGCTTAGTGAAGAAATTGGCAAGATGACTAGAAAAACACGCTCTCACTCTACAGAAAAAGGCCAACTTGTTTTTGGAGGCACGAGCTCTATAGGCAAAGAAGCATGGGATTTACTCAGCCCACAAGACATCATGAATATTGATAGCGATGAAGTCATTATCTTAGTAAGTGGACATAAAGCCAAACCACTTAAGCTCAAGGCAAATTACTACTTTAAGGACTCTGCCATGATGAAACTCTGCCATGATGAAAGGTCTGAAAGATTATACATGGAAAAAATGTGCGTTGTTTGGTTCTTACAAAAAAGCTAGTGTTTTGACATGAAAACTAAACTCAATAGAGGATTATGATGATTGCAAAAATCCGCAAAACGCTTAAAGAATATAAAGACAACTTCCTATGGTTTTACTATATGTTTGGTGGCAATGCCAAATCTATGGAATTTCTCAGATCTTATTGCAAAGAACTAGCGCATGCAAAAAATCCTAGTGAACTAGAAAATTCTAAAACGCATTGTATACGCTTCCTAGAAGCTCTTAGAGATTTAGAGCAGGAGGAGATAAAAAACCAAGAGCGGCTTTCCCCAACCATAACAGCACCATTGATGGATATGTTTATAGAAGAGCTTCAAAGTTTGAATGTACCATCAAGTCCAAGGATCGAAGCTCAAATCTCAAACACTAATCAAGAAAAACACTAATCAAGAAAATACAATACAATTCAATACGAAAATAGACAATACAACACAAAACAACACCATAAAACAAAATACGATACTAGATAATACAATAAAAGAAAATAATTTGCGCTGATAAACTTCATTCAAAGAAAAAAGCAAGAATACGAGAGTCAAAACAAAAGGCCTTTTGGAGATGAAGACTTTAAGCATATACTCTTAGAGTATGCAAGAGATGGCATGAATGCTAAAGAAATACAGGTCCTGCTCCTATTATTACACAAAAATCCTAGTAAACTCAAAGAAGAACATAAGGAATTTCTCTCAGCTGTGTTGCTCAAGAGTCTTGAAAGCACCAAATTACTGCAAGGCGATCCAACAAGAATAGCTATTAAACTATCGTTGGGAGTTGAGAATGTAAGCCCTGAAGAGAAAACAAACCTTATTAAAGAGATTCAAAATAAAACGCTAGATAGGCGTATTTTAGGTGGCACCTATGAGCATTTAGCGCTAGAAGTGCAACAACAAAATAACATACAAAAAAATACCACAACAGACAAAATACCACAACAGACAATATTATACAAGACAATACAATAAAATCTAATACTATAAAACAAAATACATTAAGACAATAAAGAGCAAAAAGCAGAGATTAAGAAAATAGGAACAAAAAACCCAAAAATAAAGGCTAAAACAAACAACCGCTCTAAGAAAAACCGGCAAAATCAACATGACATGGATATGTAAATGGGCATACAAAAAATCTTAACAATGCTATGTCTTGTAATTTTCTCTCCTATGTCAATCTTTGCTTTAAGCATCCTGACAACAGACAATATTAATCTCAAGCAAAGAATAGGTAGTTTGCAGGGGAGAGTGGTATTTGGCGAAAAAGTCTTTCTTGTCCAAGCTATAGGTCAATACCACATAAGAGGAAAAGCCCTAGAGCTAGAGATCACTGATCTTATCAGGAATAACCAAAAACTCCACCTATCACAAAATGCAAGAACCACGCAAAATATCCCTCCTAACTTGTGGATCAGAAAGGGTTCTCTTCTCCATTTTAGCTGTGAAAATGCAGATGAAATTGCTAAAATTTTAGGTGTATCTAGTGAAGAATACAAACAATTAGAAAATTCAACAGATTGTGCTAATGCCACTAGTAATGCTAGCACAGAAAACAATAAACCTAGCGGTGTAGGGGCTGGAATAGACAAACAGGGCGTGATTGGTGTGGATGGCTCAAGTGGCACTAGTAGCTATACAGATGGGAATGTGGGAGGATTCAATAATAATTCTTTTCAAAATAGCAGTAGTGGTAGTAGTAACGATGGTAGTAGCCTACAAAACTTCTCCAATGGTGGCTCCCTCAACAACGGCATATACCCTCTGCCACTGCCAACTGAAAGCGGAGGAAACAACTCAAACACAGATTCAGGTATTCCCTCCAGTAGCGCTACAGATTCTACAAATCTTCCCTATTCCATGCAATATTGTAAGGTCCCTGAATTTGATGCAGCTACAAACCAATTTAAACTTTTTGTGATAGGCAAAGACGGGACATGCCAAGAAATGAATGCCTACAGAGATGATACCAAATGCAGTTATCGTTATGATTTTGAAAAAGGTAAGGCCATTAAACAGACGCAATTTTACTATGTGGATAAAGAGAACAAAACGCAATACATCGGCGGGTGTGTAGATCTCCATGGAGCACAATATGCTATGCAACTTTACAAAGACGATAGCAAATGTACGCTGAGCCAAACAAGTGATAAAGGCTATGGGATGGGGCAATCTCAAAGTTTTCAAACCCAAATCGTCTTTAGAGGCATGGACAATTTACTCCATGTTGCAATAGATTGCGCAGACTACGCTAGGGTGCAGGATAGGATTGTGCGTTATGAAAAGAATTCTAATACCAAACAAATGACGCCTATTGTGGATCAATACTACGAAGATCCTATTACTAAAAAACAGGTCATTCTCAACCGCGGAGTAGAAAGCAAGTTATCCAGCCAATACCAAGAATATGCCTGTGGAAAGTGGGTTTATGATGATGCAAAATTACAAGCTTATAGACCTACTATGTTAAAAAGCTATGATGCCATCAACGGCGTTTATGTAGAAGTTACACCTTGTGATTTTGAATCTGGAATCAAGAGTGGCAAAATTACCGTGCCCTATGCCAAATTACCCGCCACAGAAACTACCTTAGATACAAAAACCACCAGCCATCAATTCTTCTTGACATTAGCTAGAGAACACAGCGGTGTTTGTTATAATGTAAGACAACATAATTGTCCCATCATCGATTCTAATGCCAATCAAGCATGGGCAAGCACCTATGTAACCACAACAACAGAGATCAAGCAGCCCTACCAAAGACCCGCACAAGATGGTGAAACCCCAACTATCTACACCATCACCACGCAGACAAACGCTATCAAACGGAGTACGCAAGTCAGCGATGCGAGCATTGGTCTTAGTGATCTCTACATGCAGTTTGTAGAAGTACAAGAAGGATACTACAAAGATAATACCATCAAGACTTCAGAAAAATTTTTAAAATGGCAACAGGCAAGTGTTAGACCCGGCAATGGAAGTTGTGAGCAACTTGAAATGGTAGGAGACTACATGGGTAGCAGGGTTAAAGAGTGGGTACCAAACATGTACACCAGATGTAGTAGGCATGGCCAGTATGTTTATGATAGCACATGGTAAAAAATACTTACTTGCTTGTATCTTAGGTATAGTCAAGTTGGGTGCTGTAGGGATGCTTGTAGAAAACCCAAGCCAAGACGCTGCTTCTGCTTCCATGCTATCTAGGATGGCAACTCAAATCAACCAAGCAGCAGACATGATCAAAAAATACCAAGACATGTTAGAAAAGGCTCAGGCAACAATCAATCAACTCAATCAAGTCAATAAGGTTTTGAGTGGTACTCAAGACTTCCTCAATGGCTCTATTCTTAACATCGCTAACCCAAAAGACCTAATAGATAATGCAATCAACATTGCCAAACAAATCAAAACCAATACACAAAATCTAGCCGAGCAAGTAAAGGATTATAACATTGCCAATGCTCTAAAAGTGCGCACCATTGCCTCTAAATGCCCTGAAATTGATTATGAACACCTTTCTCCCTCAGCTAAAAGGCTTCTTTTTAGCCAAAAGGGCAAAGAAAGCGAAGCACTCAAAGCATTAAAGAATCTTTCAGATGCAATGGGAAATACCATGATTGAAAATGGTGGCTATGTCTTTGGACAAATGAGTGGCAAAACTCTAGCACCACACATTTGCATAAAACGCGATAATAGGGCTTTAGCCATAGACATCCAAAAAGAAGACATGCGCGCAAGATTAGCCTTGCTCAACAATGACTACAAAGGATACAAAGAGGCCATTAGAAAAAAACAAGAGGCGCAAGACAAATTATTTTACAGCACACAAAAAGAAATAGAAAGGCTTAGCTTCACCTTACTCAGGCGTGTGGAAAAACAACTCTCTACTCTTGGCGTAAAGGATCTCAAATACAAAGGTAAATATTGCATACAACAAACAAGTTCAGATGGTAGAGAATTTTGTGAACCCATGGACTTTGAAATCAATAGGCTTAATGCTGACTTTCTAAAATTGCAAGGCGATTTAAGTGAGCAACTAAAAGCTGCTCCAGACAAAAAAACACAAGCACAAATCTATGCCAATATGAAACAAAAATTTGACACATTGGGCTTAGAATTGACACATTGGGCTTAGAATTTTTTAAATTTTATGAACTCTACACTCTCAGCTGTTTCAGAGATCATTTTGAGCGTTTATAAAAAGGATAATGACCTTGAGCCAATCACTCTTACTAAAACAGAACAAAAAGAATTTCAGAATTTACAAAGCTCCATCAATATGGCCCACAAAGCTAATCTGACAAAATATGGATTTCCTGTCAGTGGTAGTAGTAGCAAGGCATTACCTAGCAATAGAAGTTGGCTAGATAAGAAAAACTTTGATATGAACTATGATTTAGACGGAGATTAAGTAGAATGCGCCATGTTATAATGTCGCAAAAATGTATTGAGTGTGATTATTATGAGACTTGTCCAAAATCTTGTGTGTATTATTGCCATGATTTTATTATCCTGTGCCCTAGTAGCTAAGCCTCTTAAATTTGTCCCTATGATGAAAGAACATGATCTACTACGGCTGTTTTACCTCACAGAAGCCCAGAAACCCTATGCCTTAAATTGCAATCAAGAAATCAATGCCCTTGATTATTTAGATCCAAACTCCAAAGAAAAGAAAATTGAAGTCCCTTTATCTTGGATTGATGACTTGGATGCGTGTACCCGTTATTCTCTGTTATGGGAAAGTGGAAGAAGACACCACACTTTAGTTAGTAATAACTACCTGTTTGAAAACTTCCATGCAACTGCTGTGCGGACAATTGATGATCCTATCTATGGATCAAAATCTATAGAGGAGTCTGCTAAGACTACTAGAGTCTTTAGTAAAAAGGTCAAAGAAATTGCAAAACAATGCAACGAAAAATATGGTAGACCTGCTGGAAGCGCGCACACGCCATGGCAACAAAAGGAAAAGATGATTAAGGATTGGATGCACGAGGTGTCATCTTGTATCAATAGCAAGCAGTCTGAGATCAAAGCTAATATTCATTTAGACGATCAGAGTCGTATTATAAGTATGGACGAACATAATTGTCGTGAATGGCAGAAAAGTTACAAACTAAGTGAAGATCAACTTAGAGATCAAAAAGAGCTCTTAGCCAAAGAAAGGGAGTACAAAAGAAAACACCATTGCAAATGGAAGGATGGATATACTTACTGCTATCTTGCAGATTCTAATCAAACTGGCCATTCTGCAGAATACATCTACGAACATTCACCCGATGCCAAGCAATTCAAACTCTATAGCACAACCAATACCCCCGAATATGAACGGTGCAAGAAAGATTATGGCATCCAAATAGGACCAGAGCCAAGATTAAAATAGAGTAAAATTAATCACATAAAACAGCGCTAATGCAAGAGAGCCAGTATACAAAATTCATAGGTCTATTTGAAAATTTTATCAATCAAATTGCGCTTTTATTGCCAAGTGGCCTTAGTTCAGCACTACAGGCAAGCGGAAATGTCATTGGCGTGCTTCTCATCTTATTATTTGTGTTTAGCAAGCTTAAGAAAGACGATCTTTTTGAGATTAGAACCCTTATAGCTATAGGTATTTTCTTTGGCTATTTAGCCTTTTTCAATTGGAGCATGAATCATCCAAAAGATTCGCAATCTTACTTTAGAAGTTTTATTGAATACCCAGCAGATCAAGTAATGGGTGCTTTAAGTACACTCAAATTTGAAGGCTATCAGGAAACCAACAAAACAGAAACCATTAGTTTTAAAAGTAGAACTATTGATACTTTGATCTCAGAAATTTTTCATTCCACAGGAAATCTAGTAACCCGCACTTTTCAGAGTCTAAAGACAGGCACAATCTTATACATGATTCCTATCGTTTTAACCATCCTAGTCATAGCAGTCCTAGAAGCTTTGTTTGTTTTCCATATTGTCTATTTTATTTGTGTAACTTTCATAGAAATTACCCTGTACTTTGCACTCTACATTCTATTCATTCCATTGGTATTTTTCCAACAAACAAGAGGCTTTGCCTGGTCCTATATCAAAAAAGTTGTGTCCTTAACTTTTTATGCCCCATTTATCACTTTAGTTTCACTCCTAGACTACAACATCTTGACTTTCATTAAAAGCGGGACCACTAACATGGAAGCTCTGCCACAACAGGGGTTTTTAGAAAGCATTTTTAGCACAATACATGTCAAATTTTCAGATTATGTAGATTTTCTCTTAGATCTAACATTCATCGCACTGGGTGCTTATTTTTGTCTCAAGCTTGTATCTAAAATCCCAGAAATGATCAACGCTATCTTTGGCACACAAGGTGTAATGAGCGATGCAAGCCACTTTGTTAGTTCTGCCATTTCTCTAGTTCAAGCTCCCATTGCAGCAACAGCTGGACTTGCCAAAGGAGGCTACACACAAGGAGGAATTGGAGGAGCTCTAGCCAACATAGCCACTATGGGAGGCTATAAAGGTGTATCTGATCTAAGAAACCATGCAATACTTTCAAAAGAAACAAGTAGTAACAGCACAGCTAATCTAGGTGGAAAAGTTGGCACAACTACGGTAGAAACTTAAAAGATGGTAATGTGTCAATTGTTGTCTTTAAACACCATCTGTTCTCCAATCTCTTCTAAAAAATCTTCTACCATCGCGTCTAAAACTTTTTCACAATCCTTTAAGTCTTGAGAACTTGGTTTTTCTAGCTTTTGCAAACTTTCTAGAATATATGGAAAATGTTCTAGAATTTGGGTGAGCCTTTCATCATAATAGCCTGTATCTGCATTAGGAAGTAGTTTTGAGTCGTTAGCAACTTGTCTTAAAAACAACACTTCTTCTTGCATCCTTAAAAGTCTTTCTCTAATCTCTTCGAGGCAAATTTTATCATTCATGATCTTCTCCTTGGCATTTTATTACCCAATAAAGCCATGTTTTTTAAGACTAAAATCCTCAAAAACCCTATCTGTTTAGTGCAATTTTGCACCTGTGTCTGTATCTCTATTAAAAGCGCTTCATGGATACCATCCCCTGCAAAAGCGTTCATGTTAAGATGGCGTGCAATCTGATTGAGATTAGAAAAAGTTGCATTCAATCCCATGTAGAGATTCTTGTGCTCCTGCATAAGCGCAATACTCTTTTTAAGCCACTTGTTTTGGCTATCAGAGGGCTTCTCATGCTCTAAAATCATCGCCTCTAACAACTTAGTCATGCTGGTTTTATTCTCTGAGCTTAGCCTTTTTAGTGTTTGTGCGCTCTTAGCTTCTAGCACAAAAACCATGCGTCTACCTCCATTCTTAAGCTTGGATTTTCTGTAGGGCTGGGGATTTTTAAGACGCATGTGTTCTCACCATAAGTTTTCTTAAGTCTTTTTTGACATCTAGGACATCTTCAATCACCCTGAGATGATCTTTTCTAATAATTTGGATGATCACATCTATGCCGGCAATGAAAAAATCTAACAACGCTTCCATACTGATGTCCTTACCACTACCAATTTTGATATTCATGCCAATGGCCAAGAAAGCGTCTTCTACACTATTAGCATGTAGGGTAGAGATCATGCCGCTATGTCCGGTATTGGCTAATCTTAAGAATAAAGCCACATTTCTAGTGTCAATCTCTCCTAATAAAAGCCTGTCTGGACTCATGCGCATGGCACTATTGAGCGCGTCTTCATAGGTGTAGTGCGTGTCTTCGTTCTTGCCAACAATGATACTAACCTTGTTCTCATTGGATATTTTAAGCTCTGGAGAATCCTCAATACTAATTACTCGTTCATGAGAAGGGATGCTTTCTATGAGGCAATTGACAAAACTTGTCTTACCGCTAGCTGTCCCACCGCTCACTAAAATATTTTTGCCTTGTTTAACCAAATTTGTGAAGTCAGCGTAGTTGATCTGGCGCTCCAAACATTTCTTACCCAATTGGAAAGCATCTATGGGAAATTTAAATGCATGGGGAATTCTGATATTAATGGCAATGGTGTGGTTAGCTGTTACACTAGGATGGATGGCATTTACTCTATATTGTGTGAAAGGAATAGAAGTGGAAAGTTTTGGGTGGTTTAGATCAAATCTTTGGTGTCTGTAGGTAGCTAATTGTTCGCAAAAATTAAGTAAAAAACGCTCATCAAAACGCGCGTTCTCTACCCTTTGTGTCTGTGAACCCTTCACCAGATACAATACATATGGCCCATTAAAAATAATTTCATTGATCTGCATTTCTAGAAATGGACGGAGTTCTTGGATAAAGTGTTGCAACATTAACGATAAATCTTGTTGTTTAGAATGAACCATGTAAACTCCTAAAAATATCCTAATTCTTTGCCTAACTTTTTCACGATCTCCTCATACTTTAAGGTCTCTGCACGAAACTTTTTCAGCTTCTCAACAGCATCTTTATAGGCCTGTATTTTCTTGAGATTACTAGGCTTACAGAAGCTCTCAAAAAACTCTATAGAATCCTTAGATACCTGTTGATTGAATGTACTAGCATCTAGTGGATCTGTGTTTGTCTCTAAGTCTTGGCTCATGGCTTCTCCTTATCTTGTGATTTTTCTTCTTTAAAAAATTGTGCTAAAACTTCCCCATTCTTGGGGATAGGAAACCAAATGTCAGTATTGGGGGAGATAAAAATACGGCTACCCTCTCTAATAGTGATAATAGGCTTGATTCGTATTTGCTCCCTTAAGATTTGTTGTACAATGTTATTGATTGACTGTCCTGTTTGCTGGGTCAATCGCATAAGCATGTAATCTCCAAAGTAGGGATTGGTGTTTAAATATTTGCCTCTTCCCATGTTGTTTGCCAGAGCAGAGGTAATACCAATTAAAAGTCCATTAGAAAGAGTAGACATGCTCAAGGGCAGTCCGTAGCGCTCCCAGTATTTATTATGCAAGGTTCCTACAAGTCCATTGTACCCCTTGACATCTGCTCCCTTAGCATCACTTAGAATAATATTAACCCCTTGTGGCGTTAGAATGCGATTCCACACCACTTCCAAACGATACTCTCCAATCTTGTTATTAGAATTGTAATACCCAATGGCCCTACTCCCTTTAGGGATAAGCACAGCTCTACCCATAGTGGCATAAATATCACTCTCTATCTGGGCTACAATTTTGCTACCACCAATTTCAGAGCTAATAGGTGTGATTAAAATCGCAGGGATCATTCTATCCGCAGTGATAGTGCGCAAGAGTCTATTCTCATTGCTAGCTACATTTTTGCGCTTAAAACCCTCAAAGCCACTAGAACCGTAATCTATTTCTGATGGGTGTTGCTTGTCTTTGGTATTGCTATCACCATTACTTTCCACTTTCTCAAGTCTTTGGCTTAGCAATGTTAGCCTGATCTTTTCTAGGGAATCAGCTTTGCTATAATCAAAGCTATTAAAAGAATATTTGGACACGCTAGAAATTTTCTGTTTCTCTAGCAGTGGGAGTTTAGGGACTAGAGTTTGGTTTTTCCTTTGTATAAGCTCTTCTAATGCTTTTCTGTCTGGAAGTTTTGCAATCGCCTTATAAGTGGCAATGATATGGCCATTTTTATCTATCAAATTGCCATCTTTATCATAGAAATAACCTTTGGGAGGCACAGACTCTGCGCGCTTGATTAAATTATCAATATCTTTTTTAGTGGCATCAAAATTATGCGCGGAAGTTCTGGTACTGCTAGATTCCTTGTCTTGTAAATCTTTAGTATTTTTAAATAAGTAATCTGAGAGAGGAAACTTAGTTTTAATGGGTTCTAATTTTTCCTCCATCTCTTCTTCATAAAAAAACCAGATTACAAGGAGTCCAAAAGGGATTAAAAGAAACCAGACAACTTTGAGTTTTAATACTCCTCTAATGTTTGCCATTGTTCTTTCTTTGTGTTGACTCAATGGGGATGCAATACTTGTATTTGCGTTTAAATTTAGGACGCCTTTTAACGGCCGTGAATTTAGGAGCCACAAATTTTTTGATGTTTTCAAGTGCCTTTGTTTCTTTTGTAGATAAGGGCGTGCATGTTTGATTAGAATCTGGTTTAACTGGAGTGGACAAAATGAGTTGTGGTATATTTTCTTCTTCAACTAGATGCAAATTGTTGCGTCTAGCCTTCATTGCTTCGTCTTTTTCTAGGAGTTCTTTGAGCTTGGCAAAATCTTTAGACTTTTTAAAAGCTTTTTGATTTTTCACCACACAGACATACTCTGCGCCCAGTCTTAGAGTCCATTTTCTGCCTACATCCTCTGCAATGATGTAATTACCCACCACCCTAGAATTAATGGGGTTATCATAGCCATCTACAACCTTGTAAGTGTAAGGAAATTTTGAAATAGCTAAGTCCCTATCAAATCTAAAGTAAGTGTATTTGCTATCATCAAAAATATCTAGGGCCTTCATAGCGACAGCATCGTCGTTAGGTTTCTTGTACAACCATAAGCTCCACCATTTGCGCTTTGCCCGTGGTTTTTGTACATATCCGCGTGAAATTTTGGCCTTTTCTATGAATATATGATTGACAGGATCACCAATCTTGATGTACTTTCCATCATCGTATTCTTTTGATGAATAATCTAGTTTTTTATAATCAGAGGGTGTAGAAGAGTTTTTTGGAGTAGTCTTAAGCGCCTCTAGTTGTAACGCTCCGATTTGACGCCTATTGGAAACAAAGACGGTAAAATAGGACTGCTTAGGACTTGTGAAGTGTACACTGAAAATATAAAAAGTATAAATCCTTCCACTGGCTCCTATAACCGTTAGGTTTGTATCTACTCCAATTAAAAGTGGCTTGATAACTAGAAGGTTGTTTAAACTATAGTGCTCGTTAGTAGGATAGGAAATCTCAAAACCACTCGGATCGCCTAAGCTCACATAAACGATCGGATCGTTATCAAAAATAAAAAGAGTGGTCATAGCATAACGCAACCGAATTTTATTAGTGTTACCAGCCACATACAAGATATTAAAGTTATTATCAGAAAGCTTCCTATCCTTTTTAAAAAAAGCCCACTGGATGGCTTTTAAATCCATAAGTTTTTGGACTTTTTCTGAATTTTCTTGTTCTTTGAAATCTTTAAGAGAGATAGATGGAGCTGGTTTGAGTCCGCCGGTCGTGTCTGTACTTTTGCTAGTCTTAGCATTGGCATCTCTATAAATACTGGGCATATTTGTATCTTGCGCGTAAACAATAGAACAAAACATTATAAATATTATATAATAATTGTAAATACAATAAAATACAATTTTTGTATTGTATGTTATATTCTTCCTAGAACTTTTAACCATTAGAAGTACTCATGGAGAATTTTTCTTATACCGGTAGTCTCCTTGTGTAGGAGCTAAAGAAGGCTTTTCTTGAATTTTACTCTTAGGAATATCTAAGACTTTATGCTGTTCATCTAACTCTTTGAGTGTTGCAATCTCTGTAACACTATACCCTTTGATTTCAAAGCCTGTGGGATTTAGTGGCATAGAAGCAAAATTAATTTTGATAGGCAAAAAATCATAAGTTAGAATCACCCTATAACGCTTCTTGCTTTCTAAAAGGCCTCGATCATACAAGTTTACCTCAATATCTGCATTGGCATAACCTTTCTTAATAATGGCAATATTAATAATTTTGACATCTCTAGTGAGATTCTCATTGGTATAAATGCTACTATCATAGGCCACTAGATTCTCAAAAG
Organism: Helicobacter suis HS1; assembly: GCF_026000295.1. Taxonomy (NCBI): domain Bacteria; kingdom Pseudomonadati; phylum Campylobacterota; class Epsilonproteobacteria; order Campylobacterales; family Helicobacteraceae; genus Helicobacter; species Helicobacter suis. The sequence goes on from NZ_AP026770.1 coordinate 29,897, forward strand.
CCTTCCAAACATCATAAGAGCTTTGGTGGCGGATGATCTCAAAACGCTGGGCTTCATTCTCCTTAATATGGGTGATGCTTTCTCTGTTAAGAATATAAGCCCCTAAGAGCTGACGTACGAGCGCTTCATTGGCGCTGATTCTTTTATCTGCTCTTTGCACTAGAGCAAAATTTTGAGTAGAAGTTGCAAAGGTTACTAAATAGGGCTCTTTTTCTTTCAAAGGAAGAAGTACAATCAGACAAATAATTAATAGGCATGTAGTGATGAAGAAAAAAATAGAGATGATTAACAAATAATCTAATATCTTGCCCTCCATCTTAAATACTAGGCTGCTCTCTTGGACTTTTTCAAAAAGTACAGAGGTTTCTAACTTTTCTTTCTTTGTAAGAAAGCGTGAAAAGAAATTCATGAGTTGGGCGTGGCGTTTATCAATGGGTTCTTGTTGTGTATTCTGTGGATTAATCTCTTGGGATACTTGTTGCTCTAGGGACATTTGCTCACTCTCTTGAACTCTTCCCCAGATTTGATGCCTTTCAAATGCCACAGCTTGCTTTCCTATGTGAGTCTGTTTATTCTATAGCTTTGATCCACCGCACAGGGACTTTTAAGCATTTCATAGCGCTTTTCAGAACAGGCGCTTAGAACGAATACAATAATCAATATTGCGCCTAACCTAATTCTCATTGCTTGGCCTTGGAATAAAAAACATCTTTATTTTTTTCAATAAACTCGCTACACACTTTCCAATCAAGCGCGTAATTTTCAGGCAAATCTAGGTGCAAAGTATTTGCAATGTCTCTAGCAAAAAGAATAGCCTTAGGGCTGGGTGCTTTTCTGTTTTGCTCACCGGCTTTATTGTCCACACTCCTTCCATCATACAATCCAGCAATCTCTACACCTAATTTATCTTTGATCAACTCCATAAATTCTGTATAAGAGACTTCACCCTCTACAATCTTGTCTAACATTTCTTCGTTTCGCTTGGTAAAGGCTACATCTAAAATAAAATGGCTCTTGGTATCGTTTTGGAAAAAATCCACAATGCTTTTACCAAGTGGTGTAGGCTCAATGACTCTTTTTGATCCAGTTATAGTAATGTGATTTTTTCTTTCCAATTCAGGGATGTAGTTAGCATAGGTACTAGGTCTACCAATGCCATTTTTTTCTAAGACGCTAATAAAATCTGCCTCCATATAGGGAGTAGGAGCGGATTTTATCTTCTCTTTGAGAAACACTCCTGATAGTGGCACACTAGAATTTGGCACGAGATATTTAGTATCTATGCGAGATTTTAAGCAGTCATCGCTTTTTTCTTGATCAAAAAGACCCAGGTAACCTTTAAATTTTAGATACTTCGCATGGGCTACAAAGTCTATAGTTTTGATTTTAAAGAATATAGTAGTATTCTCATATACAGCACTTTTGCCTTGACTCTCTAGTGTTCTTTGAAAAATAAGCTTGTATAGAGCTTGAGCCTGACTATCTGTCATGCCTGCTTGGTTTAAAAACTCTTGTGTGTCTTCAAATCTGTGGCAATGGGTGATTCTAATGGCCTCATGGGCTTCTGCTTGGCTATTTTTTGCCTTGTAACTCCTGCGCTCATAAAAATTTGGATAAATAGACTTATAAAAGCTCTCTGCTTTCTCTAAAAACTCTTGGCTGAGCGTCTCTGCATCGGTTCTAATGTAGGTGATCAACCCTGCTTCAAAGAGCTTTTGTGCGTATTCTTGGACTTTCTTAGTGCTTAAAGCTAATTGGCTACTGCCTGCCTTTAAAAGGCTAGAGGTGATGAAGGGTTTAGGGGGGATTTCTTGTATTTCCTGTGTTGTTATGTTCATCAGAAGGGCTTTATAAGACAGATTTTCTAGAAGATGTTCTAAGGCTTTTTTAGCCTGTTCTTGATCCTCAAATTGATATGTCTTGTTGTCTTTGGCATGCTTAGCAATGACTTCTTGATCGCCTAACATGATCTTAGCTTGGAGCTGGTAGCTTAACTTTTGGTACGCTGGTAAGGCGTTGAAGCGCTCTATCTCAAGCGTTCTTTTCACAATAAGACCCAATGCTGGAGTCTTTACTCTACCTGCACTCTGCATGCTAGAGAGCTTTAATCCTTGTGTTAAATAGGGAGAAAGCGTGTAGCCTATGAATTGATCGGCTACTCTTCTTGCTAAGAAGCTATCATAGAGCTTAGTATTAGAACGCACAAAGAGTATAGCCTCTTTCATTCCCTTATGGATGCCGCTTTGTGTGATCTCATGAAATTCTGCCCGGTAAATTTCCTTAGCTAAATTTTTGATCTTCTCATAGAACATGTAGCCAATAGCATAACCCTCTCTGTCTGGATCTGTTGCAATGTAGACAACTTTGTTTCTACAAGCATTAATGATTTGGTTAATTTCTTTTTTCTTAGAGTCCTCCTTGTAATCAAAAATAGCGTGGAATTTTTTCTCTACCTCAATACTCTTAAGTTCCATAAAATGCCCCACAGTACTCTTAAGTTCCATAAAATGCCCCACAGTAGCAAAGACATTAGCCCCGGTGATAGTTTGGATTTTTTGATTTTATTAGGAGATTCAATGATGATAATTTTGTCTTTTCTTTCTAATCATCTGGATATTTCTCTTTCATCTCTTGTAGTTTTGCAACGGATAGAGCTGAGGTACTATAGATTTTAAGCAAATAGAGCTGAGGGTTTAAGTTGATGTCTAGAAAATTAGAGCCATTTTAAGTTGATTTCTTGAGTAGAATTTTTCTAGCGTTAGAACTCGTGTTTTTAAGAAAATTGATCTCATTCTCACTGAGTTCTATGCCATATTCTAGTAACTTTTGAATATTTGTAGTGGGAAAAATGATCAGAGTAGCGATGTTATCTACAATACTCTTAGAATTAGAAATTTCATCAAGTTGGTTCATATCTTGAAAAGCTAGAGCCAGTACACCATTAACCTTTCTAGCCTGAGTGAGCACTAGTTTGATTTTTTCAACCATGATATTGTTGTTTACATAGCTTCTGGCCTCATCGATAAACATAAAAAAGCCTTGATTTTGCTTTTTAGCCTGATAGATCATCTTGTGGAAAAGATACAGTGCAATCAATGAAGCGTTTTTATCATTCTGCACCACACTGTCCATATTGACTATAGTGAGCTTCTTAGAAAAACTTAGGCAGTCGTGGATTTGATTAAAAAGTTCGCTCTTAGCGTATTTTTGTAAGCGTAGTCTAAGGTTTGAATCGCTCTCTTGGATGGATTTTACAATTTCTAGCAAACCAAAAGAGGTGGTTGTGCTTTTCAGATACAGGAATGTATCCTCAATAACCTTGTCAATATTGAGTACATCTGCCATATCTTGTTTATTATCATCACTGATGTTGACTAAATAACTCAACCATGATTTTAAAAACTCTTTGTTTTCACTATCATTCTCTAAACTGAAAGGATTGATATAAAAGTTGCTTCCATCATTGTATTCTGCGTCCAAAAAGTCAGCCATCACGCGCATGCCGTTGAGACGATCTAAAGCTAGAATATTGAGGTTGTGATATTTGAAACAATTAGTGATAAGAAATTCCATCAAAGTAGTCTTACCGGCTCCTGTTCCACCAATGATAAGCGTGTGCCCTAAAACCATATCCTCTTTGGTGCGAACTTGCGTAGCGTGGAAATTAAATAGGAATGGCGAATAGTTCTGGTTTTTAAAAATTGTCAAGGGCATATCACCCCATGAATTTTTGTCTCTACCTGTTTCCTCTTTCTCTAGCATAATCATGGATGCAATGTTTTGTGAGCTCTGTAATCGCTTTCTGGCATTTAAATGGTTTCTACCCGGGAAAAAACTAAAGAACGCACACAGCATATTAATGCTCTCATGAACAGCTACTAAACCATGGCGTTTAAATGTATTGACGATTTCTAAGCTTTTTGTATCTAACTCCTCTTTAGATCTAGCTTGCACATGCACCATCAAAGAGACATATTGCATCAACACCCTATCTGTCTTGATAAGGTTATTAAGATGCTCTAGGGAAGGTCTGATGATCTCATTAACCCGTTTGCGCTTTTCCTCTATTTTCTTGATGCTCTTAGACTTAGGCAAGGTATCTATACTTAAAATCACATCAAATTCACTCTTTAAATGCAAAATACTAGAAATGGGGATACTTGAGATCGTATCGCTGTCATAGGCCTTAATCGCAATGATGCGTTTGTAGATAAGATGTCCGTTATAATCTTGGATGAGATGATCTTTCTTAAAAGTAACATGGCTAGCTATATGCCCATCATTAAGCACTTTATCACTAAATGTTAATGGCAAATACACGCCATTACTATATTCTGCATAAAACCTCAAGAGCTCTATGGCGTCTAATTTTTGAGGTGCAAGTGGAGTAAGAATTTGCACCAGATTATCTAGAATACTATTGAGAACAACCTCTTTATTTAGGTGTGTGTGGGTGGTTCTAAGTATTTTGCTTTTTTCTTGCCCGTTGTCTTTATGTGGATCACTAGAATCGTTTATATTCTCATCTTCTAGTGCGTCAGTGGTGATTGCCTTTTTTTGGCCTCTCTAAAAATCCTTTTAAATTATCACTCTTGGTTTCAAGAAGGAGCAAATAGGTATTTTGATAAACCTCCTCATTTTTCTCCCAAGTATTAATGATTTTGCGTGCGTAATGGTTTTGGACATGGCCATAGGTTTTATTGAATAAGAGTTTCCTTCTTCTAGCAATGACTTTAAGATGTATGAATTCACTGATCTCATTTAAAGCTAGAATGCGTTCACTTAAACATCTAGAAATAGCCTCTTCATTCAAACTTGAGTAGGGTACACCTTCTAGGCGGATGCTACCAACCAGATTCCCCTTCTTTGTCAAGAGGAAATAATCGTTATAAGCTCCTAAAATATTATTCTCTTCAGCCATAGAGTACATGGTGGGCAAGAATCCAAATCCAATTTTTTGTAATCCTCGCTTGAGAGCTTCTAAGCTAAACATATTTATACCCAGAGCTAAGCATAGTATGTCCTGGTATCATTCTTGAGCGTGAAGGTGTTTAGTAAAATAGCGGTGATATCTTCATCAAAGAATTCTAGAATGTAGAATGCGATGAGGAAAAAGAGCATTAAAAGCATGGCATGGAAAAAGGCAAAGGTTATGAGCCAACAAGAGGCAAAAAAACTAAAGATAAACGAATCTATATTTAAACCTAGAAACTTCTCTTTTTTAGAGATTTCTCTAATGTTTTCATTTTCCACATAAGCGATGTGTGCCATTGACAGAGCCCTCTAAAATAGCCAATTGGCAATGTCTTTGGCGTAAACGACGCTAACGGTAGCAAGGATGATCGTAACGCACTTCCATGCAATCTCTCCTAATCTATCCATATTCTTTAATGCATATACAGCCACTCCAATGACAATAATTGCTCCTATTGTTTTCATAAAATCGTTACTGACAAAGTTAACGATTTTTTCAAATTTTTCCTTCCAAGCTGAGGCTTGGAGTGTATATGGCAACAAGATATACATAACGCGCAGATTGTGTTTGAATTGCAATACCGATCCTTTCAATCCAATAGATAAATTATTTAGATAATCCTCTAACTATAACTCACAAAGACTGCAAAGTCAATATAACGGCAGTTATTGTTCACTTTGCATCTAAAAATAATAAAAAATCAAAGACTTAAAAACTCTTTCACTGCGCTATTACAACAACAAAAATAGATTATCTAAATAATTCGTCTGTTAGTAGCTCAACGGCGGTCTGTATGGGTCTGCTTGGCATGTTCTTTATGACTGATTCTGTAATGGCCGTTAAGGAAAGCAATTAGGTATGTCCCACCCTTAGATACAAAGATCCATCCAGCTCTAGATACAAGGTAACAGTTATGTTAAACTCCACACAATCGCCCTAACAAGCGATAAAAAAGCCCTATAGGAATCAGATGAAAATCGTTATAAAAGCCACACCAAAAACCCTATTTGAAACCCAAAAACCCCCTTTAACCTTACGCTCTCCGCTTTTTTATGTGGGTGATAAATATAAACTAATGCCCCAGCTAAAGCCTTTATTCCCAGCTCATATTAAAAGATTTATTGAACCCTTTGTAGGCGGAGGGAGTTCGTTTTTAAACACACCAGCCAAAGAATACCTACTTAACGATATAAACCCCTATCTCATTAACCTCCACCAGTCCCTAATCACTCAAGATTTTAACAATTTTCTAAACTCAATGCTTACAAAAATCCAAGCCTATGGGCTTTCTTGCTCTTTTATAGGCCATCTCCCCCCACTCCCTCTGCGTCAAGATCACAAAAAAACCTACTTTGCAAAATATAACAAAAATGCCTACAAGCGATTGCGGGCAGATTTCAACGCTCACAAACAAGACATGCGCTCTCTTTACTTACTCTTGATCTATGGCTTTAACCACATGCTACGCTTTAACTCTAAAGGGGATTTTAACTTGCCCGTTGGCAATGTGGATTTTAACCGCAATGTTGTGGGGGCTTTAAAAGCCTATTTTGAGCGCACCAAAACCCAAAAACTCCTATTCTCTTGTCTAGACTTTAGAGACTTTCTAGGGAAAATTGCGTTTCAAAAGGGGGATTTTGTATATTGCGACCCGCCCTATCTTATCAGTGGAAGCGAGTATAACAAGCTTTGGAGTATAGAACAAGAGAAAAATTTATATGCCATTTTGCGGGCTTTGGATGCTAAGGGTGTGGCGTGGGGATTTTCAAACCTAGCCACACATAAGAGGCAAGAAAACCCACTATTACTCGCATTTGCAAAAAATTACAAAATCTTTGAAATCCAAAGCAATTACATCACAAAATCTTTGAAATCCAAAGCAATTACATCAGTTTTAAAGATAATAGCAAATGTCTAAAAAACCCAAATATAAAATCCTATCCTTCAGCACAACCATGCGCAACCCCAAGCGTATTGGAGCGTTTTTAGAAGTACTTTCTAGATTTGAAAATTACCCTCTAACACATGCCGTGATTATAAGGATTGTTGCTACTTTGATTAAGGAAAAGCTTTATGAAACCGAGTATGAAAGACGCACTTATAAAGAGAAACTAAAAAATGACTCAGAATTTAGCGATGCCCAAATCCAAGAGATCATCACAAATTCGCCCCAAAAACACAAAGAAGCGGGCTTTGAGCGTGGATGGGAAAGCCGTTTTGACACTTGGTATAAACTCTCAAAAGAATTTGGCTTTTGTTACTATAGAATGGGTAAGCCAATTTTGATCTCTAAAACGGGGCATATGCTTATTAAAGCCATAAACACAGAAGGGGAAAATGGAGCTAGAGTTGCAAACATTTTCTTAAACGCACTAATTAAATACCAACGAAATAATCCCTTTAGGTGTGTGCGCAATGACAACGCTCCTCTGCCCTTGCTATTAAACACCATGCACACTCTTAAAGAACAAATAGGGGATTCTAAAATCCACACTCAAGAAATCCCCTTTTTGCTATGTTGGAAAGACAACGACCATAAGGCATTAGCAAACTATATACTAGACTTCAGATACACAAACCCACATTTTCAATACAGCGATGATCTTATCTATGAAAAAGCCCTAGAGCTCTTAGAGAGTTCTATGAAAAAGCCCTAGAGCTCTTAGAGAATACCAATACACGGCGCTTTAAAAAAGTATAAGTATGTGGGGAGGGTGTAGATGATTATATCCGCAAGATGCGCATGACACAGCTCATTACATTGAGGGGTGGGGGATTCTTCATTGACCTTAATCAGCACTATACCAACTATCCTAAGCACGGCGATAATGCATCTTATTTTGCCTACATGGGGACAATTGATAGCTACATTTTAGACATCCCTCCTAGTGTGGATAACACCACAAGAGAGAGCATCAAGATCCAAGCTCTAAACCATTTTGCCAAAACTTACACGCAAGAGCAAATCTTTAGCGAATTAAAAATCCTTGCTACTAAAAAAGCGAGCAAAGACACACTTTTAAAAAATATTCCTGAGCCGACACGGCTTGAGTTTCTTACAAGTATTGCCTTAAAGAAAATTTATAGAGATTTGGAAGTTTTGCCAAATTACAGTGTTGATGATGAGGGGCTACCTACAAGCCATGCAAGTGGAGGCAAACCCGATATTATTTGTGATGATTCTAGTTCTCATGCTATCACAGAAGTAAGCTTATTATGTGGACGGGCACAACTTTCTAACGAACTCATCCCCATTGCAAGGCACTTAGATGAGGAAAGCAAGCAACATAAAGATAAACACAACTTCGCCCTTTTTATTGCCCCTACAATCCATGGCGATTGCCAAAGATACGCTAGATTTGCCAAGCAAGATGAAAACCTAGAGATTTGTAACCTAGACATCAATAGCTTTATTAAAAAACTTAAAAATACAACTCATATTGCTGAGCTCTTGTATGTTTAATCTTTCTAACCGCAGATATACAGGGGCTAAAACAAAAATTCTAAATGAAATCGGCGCAGTGGTAGCGGGTATTTCAAGTATAAAGAACAAACCATACAAGGTATTCTTAGATGTCTTTGGAGGAACAGGCGTAGTGAGTGAATTTTTTATCCATAGGAGTACTTTCACGCATTTTATCCTTAATGACTTTTTACACGCTAACCATGCGATCTATCAAGCCTTTTTAGCACAAGAGCCTTTCAATGCAGTCCTTTTAAACTCTCTTTGTAAGCGCTACAACGCCCTTGAAAACCTAGCAGATAACTATTACTCTGAAAACTTTGGGGGTAAGTTTTTTAGCCCTCTAGATGCTAAAAAGATTGGTTTTATCCGCGACGATATAGACCACTTACTAAACAACCATGTTATCACTCTAAAAGAGTTTTATATTTTGCTCTCTAGCCTACTTTTTAGTGCAGATAAAATTGCAAACACCGTAGGGCACTATGATGCCTATAGAAAAAACACACCCTTGCAAGATAGGTTTAAGTTTGGACTAATTCAGCCCATACAAACCCCATATGCTATAGACATTCACAAGATGGATGCCAATACTCTAGCCAAAAACCTAAACATGCCCATTGATGTCGCTTTCGTAGATCCACCTTACAATTCAAGGCAGTATTCAAGGTTTTACCACCTTTTAGAAACGCTCACTAAAAATGACCAACCCAAACTTTATGGACAAGCTCTAAAGCCACAGCCTGAGAATATGAGCACTTATTGCAAAGTGAACGCAAAACTTGCCTTCAAAGACCTGATCCAAACTTTAGCGCAAAAGACAAAAGTTCTTGTTGTAACCTACAATAACACCTACACTTCCAAATCCAGCTCTAGCCAAAATAAAATCACACTTCAAGAGATTAGTGCGATTTTGCAAAGCAGTGGTAAACTTTCCACCTACGAATTTCCCTTTAAAGCTTTCAGTGCAGGCAAAACAGAGTTTAAAGCCCATAAAGAGTATATTTTCGTGTGTGAGGTGGTATGAGTGTTTTTGGTTTATTATTCAAGTTGTGGCACATATATTTGCGTGTGAAGTGCCCAAATGCTAAAGACATTTGGGCTTCCTAGGCTGATGTTGCCCGTAGGGAGAGTTTGGTTCTCACTCTGTGTCCCTATAGTAGGGATTTTACAGAGTTTGAGCTCCAACGCATTCCCTACAGGTCTCACACATCATATCTCCAAAGGCGTAACTTCCGACACTTCCTGCCGTAGATACGAATGTATGGGGACATTATACCACAAATTAGTGGCATTCATCCCACCCGCTAAAGACGAGTGGGATTTCTGCCAAAGAGTTTTTAAATACCCATTAACCACTTAAGCAAACCCCAACCATACTTTGATACTCCCAACACCCAACCTTTGCCTTACAAGCCATTTTAAAGCGATTTAAACGCTATCTTTGTTCTATTGCTTTGTCTTTAGCTTATCCTTGCTTATTGTCTTACTCCTTTTAGCTTATCCTTGCTTATTGTCTTACTCCTTATCTCATCCATTGCCTTTTTCTGTCTCTGTCCGTTGCTTTTCTCAACACACCACTTTGTCTTCCTCTCATTCCCTCCAAAGATTTGAGTGCTTCCTGATCGTGGACATTTTCGGACAACCTATCTAATCACTTCCACTTCAAAAGCCCTCACCTATCTAATCACTTCCACTTCAAAAGCCCTCTCTTGCACACAGCCAAAGTGCTTGTACGCCTTAACTTTACATCATTATAACATAATTTTATAAAATATTTTTGAGGTAGAGCTATGAAAGAAAACCATTACAAACTCAAAGGGGGGTTTGGGGGGCTTGCCCCCAAGATAAATCCTCATAAATGCCAAGCGTCAGCTTGGCTTACCTAGGCCTTTTGTGAGGAGTTTTCCTGATTTTTTTAAGTTTCGTATGCCTTTTGATTCTAATTTTACTAAATTTTAAGCATTTTAAGTTTTTTTTAAAATTTTTCTCGCGCGCATGTTTTTAACCTTTTTAAAAGAGCTTTGCTCTTTTTAACCTTTTAGACCCCTTGAAAAGCCCGTGTGGAAGGGAGTTCGTTAGGGGGTATCTCTCATTTGATGGATTTTTTCGCACTACAATGTAGAAAGGCTGAACAGATTATGGATATAGCAAAGCAAAAGCAACTTTTGATGGAGCAACTTAGTACTCTCCAGACACTCATCAATGCTGAAACAGATAACACATTTAAGGAGATGTTGAGGCAAGAAAAGGCTGATTGCCTTAAAGACTTGAAGATGCTGGTATCTTTGATGTCTGTACTTCCTGGAGATCAACAAGATAGAACAGAAAATTAGTACTCTCCAGACACTCATCAATGCTGAAACAGATAACACATTTAAGGAGATGTTGAGGCAAGAAAAGGCTGATTGCCTTAAAGACTTGAAGATGCTGGTATCTTTATACAAGAAAACACTATAGCAGACAATAACAGGCAAGAAAATACAATACAAGATATACCAATAGAACAAGCAAAGTCTTCACAACAGATTCAGGAAAATCAGGTTTCTATACCTCAAGAGGCTAAGTCCATACAGCATCAAGAACTTCAAGGGATAATTCCAACACAACAGGATCAAAACATCTCACATCCAGTCATTTCTGAAAAATACATCGCCTTCCACAACGATGTGAATTCTGTTAATCTAGGTAAACTAAGTGCATTGGAAACGAATTTACTCTTTGCTATTTTTAACAAACTCAAAGACAGACAAGATGAGCTCTTGGTGTTTGATCTTGATGAAATTGAAACAATGGTACATGCGGTTAAAATTAATCATAGTATCTTAAGCGGTGTTGTCAAAAGACTTTGGAAAAACATCAGAGTGGCTAATTTCTGGATACTCTACCCTCGTGCTGAAGAGAACATCATGCTCTTTAGGAAGTTTCGCATTAACTACCATGACACCCAAAAGACCCAAGTTAAGAGCATGGAAATCCAAGTAAACATGCCCTACTTTGGCTACTTACTTAACTTCTTGAATGCTAACTTCACTTCCTTTGAGCTCTTGGAGTTTCAAAATATCAGAGGGAAGTATGCTAAGACTCTTTATAGACTGCTTAAGCAATGGAAAAGTGTAGGTGTACCTCCTAGAATGGAGTGGGGCAAGTTTAGGGAATTGATGGGGATACTCAGAGATTACCAAGTAGGTGAAATTGAGATGCATATCCTCAAACCCGCTATCCAAGAACTCAAAAAGCTCCCTCAATTTGAATCTCTTTGCTATGAAAAACTCAAAACCAAAGGCATGGGCAATCGCATCACCCATATTCAGTTCTACTTCCAGCCCACCACTAAAACAAGCAAAGATAAAGAACAAGCCAAAAGAGATTTAAAAACCATTGCTTGGAAAATCAAAAGCCAACAAGTGATTGAACAAATCAAACGCTCTAAAAAGCAACGAGCAGAGCAAGCCAAACAAGAGGATAGTGTTATGGAAATCTTAGGGGCGGCTTTTAGCAAACCCCAAGATCCTAGTATTGTGCTTGTCATTGATAGCATACACCCTACTCTAAAGGGCTATAATTTTTTAGCCAAGTTCTACCAGAATGGCCAACAGATTGATGAGAGAAGTGCCACCCTAGCTAACAAAGAAATCTTACTAGAGAGTTTTGCTAGAGCTGGTTATCAAAGAATAGACTTAGCTCAGCAATCACAGCAAGTTGATCAAACACCACAACAACCACCAGATTTAAATCCTAAAGACGATCTGACAGACTACATTGGACGCAATCTTTACATGAGCAAGAATGGTGTACCTGCTAGCCTTAAGATCAAAGACATTGCTAGATTAAAAAATGGAACGATCCAAGTAGAGGTGAAAGATGTGGACAAACCCCGCAAATCTTTAAATCCTTTTAAATTTGAAAACGCAGCGCATTTTAAAAATTGGTTTAGAAAGTTTGCAGAATAAAAGTATTGTATGGTAATGTGTTTTTAAATATTGTATGGTAAATACATGTATTGTATTTTATGTTATATAATTTTGTTGTAAAGTATGGTAATTTGTTGTAAAGTATGGTAAAATATGGTAAATACAAGTAAGGTAATTCTATGATCATCACCATTGCTAACGAAAAAGGTGGGAGTGGAAAAAGCACCCTATGTATTAACTTAGCCCTGCAGTTTCTAGCAGAACAAAAAGACATTGTGGTACTAGACACCGATCCCCAACAGAGTGTAGAAGTATTTGTTAATATCAGAAGCGAAACGAGTTTGCCTATCTTTCCTCTATTTAATAGAACTGGCAATATCACAGATACCCTTAAGCAGATGGTTGGCAAGTACCAAATTGTTATAATTGACACTAAGGGCGAGCACTCCAAAGAAAGTCAAAGAGCAATTTTACTTAGCGATCTTGTTTTAATCCCAACAACACCTAGTCAACTAGATAGCGCTGTGCTTTTGGACATGTTAGAAAGAGTCCAAGATTTACAGGCACTCAATGAAAAGCTAAAAGCGTTGGTTCTTATCAATAGAATACCGCCAATCCCCACTCTTAAAGAAAAACAGGCTTTAGTAGAATTCATTGAGCAAAACAACACTAACAACAGGGTGCTTCTTTTAAAGAACCACTTAAGTGAGCGCATCGCCTTTAAGCGTAGCATATCAGAGGGGCTTGGTGTGATGGAATGCGGCGATGTCAAGGCAAAGAGAGAATGGGAGCAGTTTTTTAACGAACTAACATCCCATCTACCCCAGTCTATGCCAAATAAGGATAAAAGCCATGCGTTGTGAAGTGCCCAAATGCTAAAGACATTTGGGCTTCCTAGGCTGATGTTGCCCGTAGGGAGAGTTTGGTTCTCACTCTGTGTCCCTATAGTAGGGATTTTACAGAGTTTGAGCTCCAACGCATTCCCTACAGGTCTCACACATCATATCTCCAAAGGCGTAACTTCCGACACTTCCTGCCGTAGATACGAATGTATGGGGACATTATACCACAAATTAGTGGCATTCATCCCACCCGCTAAAGACGAGTGGGATTTCTGCCAAAGAGTTTTAAAAATACCAT
>NZ_AP026771.1 GCF_026000295.1 Helicobacter suis HS1
AATTCCCCGCTCCCACACTAGGCTCAAAGATTTCTTTGGTGTTGCCATCCTTGTCAAAGGCATCAAAATCATGGGTGAAAGTAAATTCTTCAAACTTCTTAAGCTGGATATTTTGGTTAGGATGGAGGGTTTTGGCAATCCTCACACCCACACTATCTATTTCTGTAGCACTGAAGTGGTAGTGAGCATTAGCTGGGGCATAGCTTAAAAAATTCCCCGCTCCCACACTAGGCTCAAAGATTTCTTTGGTGTTGCCATCCTTGTTAAACCCAAAATGCTCCAAAGCCTCATAAATGGCATCTACTATCATCTTAGGGGTGTAATAGGCATCTAGCACGGATGCGCGGGCTTGGATGTATTGCTGCACCAATGCCTCTAGACTCATATTGGAGTGTGCCATCAACTCCTTGTCCCTCTGCAGGCATTGCTCATAGAACCCCACCCACTATAAGCGCTTAGAATTTTTTGTTCCTCATGGGTGATTTCTTTTCTGCCCTCTATTCTGAGTCGGTTTAAAAGCTTAAGAGCTGCCACATTGGCTTCATAGCGCTTTTTAGGAGTGCTGGGGGCATGCTCCTCTTGGGTCTTAAAATCGCGCCGATGATTGCCTACTGCTTGTGTGCTTGCCTCTTGTGCGTCCTGTGCATGGGCACGCTCAACTCCTCACCCTATTTCAGAGGCATTTAGTTCTGGTGCACCAATGCCTCTAGACTCATATTGGAGTGTGCCATCAACTCCTTGTCCCTCTGCAGGCACTCCCAGTAATTCCTCCCTGTGCAGCAGGGGTCTATGATCAAATAGTGATAGGGATTGATTCTTGCTTCTTGGAGAATTTCCATATCTGTTATCCCCTCTGCGCGCTGAATCTGTGCCTGTGTGCGATCCAAGATCGCTAACTCCATCTGTGTTTGGTCGCGCACTATGTAGAACAGAATGTCTAGGTGCAGATGATAGATCATGTGAGGAAACCAGCTCCTCCAGCGATCCAGTAGCAAAAACTCGTAACCCTCCATTTTCTCGTGGTTGTATAGCCACATCAGTTGCTCCCAACGCTCTGGATTTGCCTTCTCTATTTTCTCCCTCAATGTCTCCAACTCCAGTGGATGGATGGGCATGCGCTCTAGGGGATAAATCCCCTTCTGGATTGCCTCCTGATAAAGCAGAAGATCCGCGCGCTCCCTCTCTTCTTTCTGCCTCTGCTCCTCTTTGTGCTCCATCACCCTCTCTAAGCCTATCTGAATGCTCAGTTTCAGATGATGCCAATCGTAATGTTGTGCTAGCTCTTATTGGGGTAGTATCCTCTGTAGCGGTTGCAGTATTATCTTGTTTTATATTATCTTGTGTAGTTTCTCCCACTTCTCCCACAATTTCTTCATCTCCAACCATGGGTCGTCCTTGTCTATCCCCATACTGCTTTGTATCGCCTGCATAAACTCCTCTATGCTCGCTTCTTTCATGGTCTTCTCCTAGTGATGTAGATTCTATAGACCCTGAGCTTATAACACGCTCATTGGGTGCTGGTGCTGAAGTTTTGGGCTTGGACTCTTGGTGAGTCGTGTATTCCCTCTGCTTTGCAGTTGCAGGTTTGTGTTCTAGGGGTTCATTAGGAGGTATTGGGGTAGTATCCTCTGTAGCGGTTGCAGTATTATCTTGTTTTATATTATCTTGTGTAGTATTGTGTGTTGCAGTGTTGTCTATTGTTGTATTCTCTTGTATGGTATTATCTTGTATTTTATTTTCAAGTGTGCTGTTGTCTGTGCCATCTGGCTGCTTTGCATTGATTACTTGCTCTGGTGTCTGCATAAAATTAACATGTTCATCAGGAAGGGTTGGGGTGGAGGGTTCTTGTGGTGCTTGGATAGTAGCTGTGCGTTCTTGTTGTGTGGGAGGGGCAAATTGTGCCACTAGCTGATTTAACTGATCTAAAATTGCTGTATTTTGAGCCTTGAGCATCTCTAATTCTTTGGTGTGCTCTTTTAAATCAGCCTCACGCTCTGCTTGTAATCTCTGCACCTCTGCTTTTAAAATATCCACTTGAGTTTGTAGATCACTTACTTCAGACATGCGTTCTGTGTTCTCTTGCTCTATTGCAGGGAATCTAGCCTGCATGTATTCTTGTAGCTGTGTGTAGTGCTCAGAACTAAGCTCATTTTGTAAATCAGAAAGGCGCACCTGCGCGCTGTGTTCTTGTCTGTGCAAACTTTGAGGATTAGGCTCTTTAAAAAGGCTGGTGTCTAAGGTAGAAAACACTTCCACATTATAGAGGTCTGTTGTGTTGAAAATAGGCTCTACTAGGACATTGCCCTCTTTATCTTTTCTCTGTAGATATGAAATACTAACCTTTTCTATGCTCCCTTGTGGGTTTTGTTTGTTTCTGGTGTTTGCCTTGATGTAGGCAAGCTCTTTGGGGTCTGCACCTAATAGCCTTGCTCTATTTAAAGAAATCCACTGGTTTTTGTTATACCCACACTCTAACATCTTAGCATCTAGAGCTAAAGCGTGCAAGTCCGTATAAAAATTGCCCGTGCTAGGGTTATAGGCTTTCTCTAAACTCTGTGCCTGATCTAAGCGGATGTGCTGGCTTTTTAAGTGTGCTACTAATTCTTGAGCCTTGAAGTGTGTGAATGCGCTCTTGCGTTCTTGTGAAGACATAGTGTGCCAATCTGACATGCTGCTCCTTATAGTTTTTATCAGTGTATAGACATAGAAGCTAAAACGAAGCAATACACACCTTTATATGTTGATAATCAAATAATGTGCGTTGTCTAGTTTTTTAAATATAGATAGGTTTTTGCCACTAGGAATAACTCATGGCATACGATCGTGGCACTATAATCTATAGCTGGTATCAAGAACTAAAAGAACGATCTAGACAACAAAGAATTGCAGAAGAATCCAAAAAGAGACAAATAGCACAATCAAAAATAACTACTCACAAACACATACATAGTCCCAATGAAGACATCTATTCCATTCCCTTGCACGAGATTTTGTTGTGCAACGGCTATAGTATCAATAAGACTAAGAGCTCTGCTAATTATCCTGTTATGCAAAACAAAGATGAGAAACTCATTATTTTCAGAAGAGATGGGCACTACTTCTATTTTAACTCTAGAAGTGATGAAAGGGGTAACATTGTAACATTTTGCAGAAATAGACATATTAGCATTCAAGAGGTTTTGCATAACTACAGGACAAAAGCACAGCAACTAGAATCATCATTACACCTAGACGATACAATTATGGAAAAAAGGGACTAGAAATACTCTTCCCTAACCTCTTGCTAGATGAACATAGCCCCCAAAGCCCTATCCACCAACTGACAAATATTATTATCACAGAAAACATCATCGATGCCCTAAGTTTCATGCAACTTCATAAACACTACAACCCCCATACAACTCTTCTCATATCAACTGCTGGGCAGTTTAGCTTAGAGAAAAACCTAAGTATTGCAAAGCTCCGATCTAATAGTCCAAGTTGGCTATTCTAAACGCCTAATCACACCGCTTATAAAAGATTTAGAGGGCAATATAAGAGAAACACCACTAAAAAGCATCCATTATGGAAAAAAGGGACTAGAAATACTCTTCCCTAACCTCTTGCTAGATGAACATAGCCCCCAAAGCCCTATCCACCAACTGACAAATATTATTATCACAGAAAACATCATCGATGCCCTAAGTTTCATGCAACTTCATAAACACTACAACCCCCATACAACTCTTCTGCGCTAAAAACAATCCTAAGGAATTATCAGTCAACTTCTCACCCACACACAAAGACAATGAAAGACCCCAAAACTCCAGATTTCCAAAAATTTAAAGTAGATCAAAGAGGATTAAGGCGCGATATCGCATTCACTCTAGCCTTTGATAATGATGCGATGGGAGAAAAATACACAACAAAAGTAAGCGCCTATCTGATGGAGAGCTTTAAAATAACGCCTACTATCCATCAAAGTTTTACAAAAGATGTTAGCGATGACTTAAAGTTGTGCCAACAAACTGGACTAAAAATTGAAAATCTGAATGTAGATACGCTTAAAAACGCGCTAAAAACAATCCTAAGGAATTATCAGTCAACTTCTCACCCACACACAGAAAAGACTCTTGCAACTAAAATTGCAAATATTGATCAAATCTTTCCACTCAAAGAAAACTTCAAACAAAAATTTGTAGAAATCCGCAGTGGCAAGAATATTGGAATGGAGCTATAAATGTACAAATATAAGCCCTACTGTTATCTCATCTCTATTTTATTTGCTCCATCTGTCTTTATAGCCATGCTCTATACATTGTTGAGTCTGCCAAGTCTGCACACAGCTATGCTCTTTAGCAAAAAGATCATGCTTAATCTACAGGACTTCAAATATTTCAAACCACAAATATACCTTGCATTTGTATGCGCCTTATTACCATTTTGCTGTACAGCCTATCTTTTCTCCAAATCATTGCGCCCCCGGAAGCGGTAAAACAGCAGCAGTTGCTATTCCTAATCTACTGACTTTAAAAAATTCTGTGGTAGTCTTGGACATCAAAGGCGAACTTTGCGATCTTACAGCCAAATACAGACAAAAAAAATTTAAAAACAAGATTTTCGTATTCAATCCACTGGGTGATGATAACACGCTAAAATTTAACCCCTTTGATAAAAAGATTGTCTCTCAACTTGATTACATTAAATTTCAAGCAGGGCGTGGTAGTGGGCAAATACGAAGCGCTGGGCAAATCTAAACCTGTCTACTATGATAGTCCGCTATCCACCCTTATCATTGCGCTCCCCGGAAGCGGTAAAACAGCAGCAGTTGCTATTCCTAATCTACTGACTTTAAAAAATTCTGTGGTAGTCTTGGACATCAAAGGCGAACTTTGCGATCTTACAGCCAAATACAGACACAAAAAATTTAAAAACAAGATTTTCGTATTCAATCCACTGGGTGATGATAACACGCTAAAATTTAACCCCTTTGATAAAAAGATTGTCTCTCAACTTGATTTTAATAGAAAAAGGCGACTTGTTGATGAAGTGGGCAACACCATATTTACTGAGGAGAATGACAACAAAGACCCACACTGGACACAGCAGGCTAGAAATCTCTTCATCTTTTATGCACTTTATGATTTGTGTGTCTATGGAGGCTCTAATTTTTTTGAAATCGCCTCCTGCCCTATTAAGAACTATGTTCCACTCATCCATCCTAAAAGTCGCCAGTATGCCGAACTCTTTGAAGTGAAACGGGATGAACAGGGTAATGCAATTAAGGATGCAAATGGCGCTTATATCCAAGAGTTAGATAATAACAATGAGCCGATACAAAACTCCGAAGTTAACGCAGAGGTGTTGTGGTATAGACAGGTAGCCGAACAGGTTTACTTAGATGTAGAAGACTCTAGAAATTACGATGGCACAGTTCACAGACTAGAGAGAGATACAGAGGGCAATATTATTATCAAGGAGGGCATGTTAGATCCGTAAACTTCCCTTTCTTTTAGAAATGCCCGCTCTAAGTAGAAGCTATGGAGTGGTGATTCTATTTATCACCCAAAGCAACTATGCAAGTCTTTACCAGTTATCAAGTCAAAGAAGCCACTAGTTCTATGAGTTTTGCCTACGAAGATTTAAGGCGCGAAAATATTAGTCTTTATATCAAAATTGCCCAAACAGATATTAATACACTCGCTCCCTTAATTAGAATTCTTCTAGAAAGCATGGCTAAAAATCTACTCCTAAGAGAAAGCCAAAAATTTGAAGAAAGGGTTTATTTTATTTTAGATGAGTTCGTACGCTTTGGTAAACTTCCCTTTCTTTTAGAAATGCCCGCTCTAAGTAGAAGCTATGGAGTGGTGATTCTATTTATCACCCAAAGCAACGCTCTAATAGAAAAATACTATGGAAAAGACGATGCAAAGATCGTCAATGGTACCGTAGCCTATAAAATAGTCTTTAAAATGGATGATCTAGAGTATGCCAAACAGCTTAGTGAAGAAATTGGCAAGATGACTAGAAAAACACGCTCTCACTCTACAGAAAAAGGCCAACTTGTTTTTGGAGGCACGAGCTCTATAGGCAAAGAAGCATGGGATTTACTCAGCCCACAAGACATCATGAATATTGATAGCGATGAAGTCATTATCTTAGTAAGTGGACATAAAGCCAAACCACTTAAGCTCAAGGCAAATTACTACTTTAAGGACTCTGCCATGATGAAAGGTCTGAAAGATTGTACATAATTTTAACAAAGCATGGAAAAAATGTGCGTTGTTTGGTTCTTACAAAAAAGCTAGTGTTTTGACATGAAAACTAAACTCAATAGAGGATTATGATGATTGCAAAAATCCGCAAAACGCTTAAAGAATATAAAGACAACTTCCTATGGTTTTACTATATGTTTGGTGGCAATGCCAAATCTATGGAATTTCTCAGATCTTATTGCAAAGAACTAGCGCATGCAAAAAATCCTAGTGAACTAGAAAATTCTAAAACGCATTGTATACGCTTCCTAGAAGCTCTTAGAGATTTAGAGCAGGAGGAGATAAAAAACCAAGAGCGGCTTTCCCCAACCATAACAGCACCATTGATGGATATGTTTATAGAAGAGCTTCAAAGTTTGAATGTACCATCAAGTCCAAGGATCGAAGCTCAAATCTCAAACACTAATCAAGAAAATACAATACAATTCAATACGAAAATAGACAATACAACACAAAACAACACCATAAAACAAAATACGATACTAGATAATACAATAAAAGAAAATAATTTACAAATTTACATCACAGCGCTGATAAACTTCATTCAAAGAAAAAAGCAAGAATACGAGAGTCAAAACAAAAGGCCTTTTGGAGATGAAGACTTTAAGCATATACTCTTAGAGTATGCAAGAGATGGCATGAATGCTAAAGAAATACAGGTCCTGCTCCTATTATTACACAAAAATCCTAGTAAACTCAAAGAAGAACATAAGGAATTTCTCTCAGCTGTGTTGCTCAAGAGTCTTGAAAGCACCAAATTACTGCAAGGCGATCCAACAAGAATAGCTATTAAACTATCGTTGGGAGTTGAGAATGTAAGCCCTGAAGAGAAAACAAACCTTATTAAAGAGATTCAAAATAAAACGCTAGATAGGCGTATTTTAGGTGGCACCTATGAGCATTTAGCGCTAGAAGTGCAACAACAAAATAACATACAAAAAAATACCACAACAGACAATATTATACAAGACAATACAATAAAATCTAATACTATAAAACAAAATACATTAATAGATAAAACAATATCAGACAATAAAGAGCAAAAAGCAGAGATTAAGAAAATAGGAACAAAAAACCCAAAAATAAAGGCTAAAACAAACAACCGCTCTAAGAAAAACCGGCAAAATCAACATGACATGGATATGTAAATGGGCATACAAAAAATCTTAACAATGCTATGTCTTGTAATTTTCTCTCCTATGTCAATCTTTGCTTTAAGCATCCTGACAACAGACAATATTAATCTCAAGCAAAGAATAGGTAGTTTGCAGGGGAGAGTGGTATTTGGCGAAAAAGTCTTTCTTGTCCAAGCTATAGGTCAATACCACATAAGAGGAAAAGCCCTAGAGCTAGAGATCACTGATCTTATCAGGAATAACCAAAAACTCCACCTATCACAAAATGCAAGAACCACGCAAAATATCCCTCCTAACTTGTGGATCAGAAAGGGTTCTCTTCTCCATTTTAGCTGTGAAAATGCAGATGAAATTGCTAAAATTTTAGGTGTATCTAGTGAAGAATACAAACAATTAGAAAATTCAACAGATTGTGCTAATGCCACTAGTAATGCTAGCACAGAAAACAATAAACCTAGCGGTGTAGGGGCTGGAATAGACAAACAGGGCGTGATTGGTGTGGATGGCTCAAGTGGCACTAGTAGCTATACAGATGGGAATGTGGGAGGATTCAATAATAATTCTTTTCAAAATAGCAGTAGTGGTAGTAGTAACGATGGTAGTAGCCTACAAAACTTCTCCAATGGTGGCTCCCTCAACAACGGCATATACCCTCTGCCACTGCCAACTGAAAGCGGAGGAAACAACTCAAACACAGATTCAGGTATTCCCTCCAGTAGCGCTACAGATTCTACAAATCTTCCCTATTCCATGCAATATTGTAAGGTCCCTGAATTTGATGCAGCTACAAACCAATTTAAACTTTTTGTGATAGGCAAAGACGGGACATGCCAAGAAATGAATGCCTACAGAGATGATACCAAATGCAGTTATCGTTATGATTTTGAAAAAGGTAAGGCCATTAAACAGACGCAATTTTACTATGTGGATAAAGAGAACAAAACGCAATACATCGGCGGGTGTGTAGATCTCCATGGAGCACAATATGCTATGCAACTTTACAAAGACGATAGCAAATGTACGCTGAGCCAAACAAGTGATAAAGGCTATGGGATGGGGCAATCTCAAAGTTTTCAAACCCAAATCGTCTTTAGAGGCATGGACAATTTACTCCATGTTGCAATAGATTGCGCAGACTACGCTAGGGTGCAGGATAGGATTGTGCGTTATGAAAAGAATTCTAATACCAAACAAATGACGCCTATTGTGGATCAATACTACGAAGATCCTATTACTAAAAAACAGGTCATTCTCAACCGCGGAGTAGAAAGCAAGTTATCCAGCCAATACCAAGAATATGCCTGTGGAAAGTGGGTTTATGATGATGCAAAATTACAAGCTTATAGACCTACTATGTTAAAAAGCTATGATGCCATCAACGGCGTTTATGTAGAAGTTACACCTTGTGATTTTGAATCTGGAATCAAGAGTGGCAAAATTACCGTGCCCTATGCCAAATTACCCGCCACAGAAACTACCTTAGATACAAAAACCACCAGCCATCAATTCTTCTTGACATTAGCTAGAGAACACAGCGGTGTTTGTTATAATGTAAGACAACATAATTGTCCCATCATCGATTCTAATGCCAATCAAGCATGGGCAAGCACCTATGTAACCACAACAACAGAGATCAAGCAGCCCTACCAAAGACCCGCACAAGATGGTGAAACCCCAACTATCTACACCATCACCACGCAGACAAACGCTATCAAACGGAGTACGCAAGTCAGCGATGCGAGCATTGGTCTTAGTGATCTCTACATGCAGTTTGTAGAAGTACAAGAAGGATACTACAAAGATAATACCATCAAGACTTCAGAAAAATTTTTAAAATGGCAACAGGCAAGTGTTAGACCCGGCAATGGAAGTTGTGAGCAACTTGAAATGGTAGGAGACTACATGGGTAGCAGGGTTAAAGAGTGGGTACCAAACATGTACACCAGATGTAGTAGGCATGGCCAGTATGTTTATGATAGCACATGGTAAAAAATACTTACTTGCTTGTATCTTAGGTATAGTCAAGTTGGGTGCTGTAGGGATGCTTGTAGAAAACCCAAGCCAAGACGCTGCTTCTGCTTCCATGCTATCTAGGATGGCAACTCAAATCAACCAAGCAGCAGACATGATCAAAAAATACCAAGACATGTTAGAAAAGGCTCAGGCAACAATCAATCAACTCAATCAAGTCAATAAGGTTTTGAGTGGTACTCAAGACTTCCTCAATGGCTCTATTCTTAACATCGCTAACCCAAAAGACCTAATAGATAATGCAATCAACATTGCCAAACAAATCAAAACCAATACACAAAATCTAGCCGAGCAAGTAAAGGATTATAACATTGCCAATGCTCTAAAAGTGCGCACCATTGCCTCTAAATGCCCTGAAATTGATTATGAACACCTTTCTCCCTCAGCTAAAAGGCTTCTTTTTAGCCAAAAGGGCAAAGAAAGCGAAGCACTCAAAGCATTAAAGAATCTTTCAGATGCAATGGGAAATACCATGATTGAAAATGGTGGCTATGTCTTTGGACAAATGAGTGGCAAAACTCTAGCACAGTACATTTGCATAAAACGCGATAATAGGGCTTTAGCCATAGACATCCAAAAAGAAGACATGCGCGCAAGATTAGCCTTGCTCAACAATGACTACAAAGGATACAAAGAGGCCATTAGAAAAAAACAAGAGGCGCAAGACAAATTATTTTACAGCACACAAAAAGAAATAGAAAGGCTTAGCTTCCCCTTACTCAGGCGTGTGGAAAAACAACTCTCTACTCTTGGCGTAAAGGATCTCAAATACAAAGGTAAATATTGCATACAACAAACAAGTTCAGATGGTAGAGAATTTTGTGAACCCATGGACTTTGAAATCAATAGGCTTAATGCTGACTTTCTAAAATTGCAAGGCGATTTAAGTGAGCAACTAAAAGCTGCTCCAGACAAAAAAACACAAGCACAAATCTATGCCAATATGAAACAAAAATTTGACACATTGGGCTTAGAATTTATTAAAGACATTGCTAACAATTTAAATTTTATGAACTCTACACTCTCAGCTGTTTCAGAGATCATTTTGAGCGTTTATAAAAAGGATAATGACCTTGAGCCAATCACTCTTACTAAAACAGAACAAAAAGAATTTCAGAATTTACAAAGCTCCATCAATATGGCCCACAAAGCTAATCTGACAAAATATGGATTTCCTGTCAGTGGTAGTAGTAGCAAGGCATTACCTAGCAATAGAAGTTGGCTAGATAAGAAAAACTTTGATATGAACTATGATTTAGACGGAGATTAAGTAGAATGCGCCATGTTATAATGTCGCAAAAATGTATTGAGTGTGATTATTATGAGACTTGTCCAAAATCTTGTGTGTATTATTGCCATGATTTTATTATCCTGTGCCCTAGTAGCTAAGCCTCTTAAATTTGTCCCTATGATGAAAGAACATGATCTACTACGGCTGTTTTACCTCACAGAAGCCCAGAAACCCTATGCCTTAAATTGCAATCAAGAAATCAATGCCCTTGATTATTTAGATCCAAACTCCAAAGAAAAGAAAATTGAAGTCCCTTTATCTTGGATTGATGACAGTCTGAGATCAAAGCTAATATTCAGTTATGGGAAAGTGGAAGAAGACACCACACTTTAGTTAGTAATAACTACCTGTTTGAAAACTTCCATGCAACTGCTGTGCGGACAATTGATGATCCTATCTATGGATCAAAATCTATAGAGGAGTCTGCTAAGACTACTAGAGTCTTTAGTAAAAAGGTCAAAGAAATTGCAAAACAATGCAACGAAAAATATGGTAGACCTGCTGGAAGCGCGCACACGCCATGGCAACAAAAGGAAAAGATGATTAAGGATTGGATGCACGAGGTGTCATCTTGTATCAATAGCAAGCAGTCTGAGATCAAAGCTAATATTCATTTAGACGATCAGAGTCGTATTATAAGTATGGACGAACATAATTGTCGTGAATGGCAGAAAAGTTACAAACTAAGTGAAGATCAACTTAGAGATCATTTATCAATCAAATTGCGCTTTTATTGCCAAGTAGAAAACACCATTGCAAATGGAAGGATGGATATACTTACTGCTATCTTGCAGATTCTAATCAAACTGGCCATTCTGCAGAATACATCTACGAACATTCACCCGATGCCAAGCAATTCAAACTCTATAGCACAACCAATACCCCCGAATATGAACGGTGCAAGAAAGATTATGGCATCCAAATAGGACCAGAGCCAAGATTAAAATAGAGTAAAATTAATCACATAAAACAGCGCTAATGCAAGAGAGCCAGTATACAAAATTCATAGGTCTATTTGAAAATTTTATCAATCAAATTGCGCTTTTATTGCCAAGTGGCCTTAGTTCAGCACTACAGGCAAGCGGAAATGTCATTGGCGTGCTTCTCATCTTATTATTTGTGTTTAGCAAGCTTAAGAAAGACGATCTTTTTGAGATTAGAACCCTTATAGCTATAGGTATTTTCTTTGGCTATTTAGCCTTTTTCAATTGGAGCATGAATCATCCAAAAGATTCGCAATCTTACTTTAGAAGTTTTATTGAATACCCAGCAGATCAAGTAATGGGTGCTTTAAGTACACTCAAATTTGAAGGCTATCAGGAAACCAACAAAACAGAAACCATTAGTTTTAAAAGTAGAACTATTGATACTTTGATCTCAGAAATTTTTCATTCCACAGGAAATCTAGTAACCCGCACTTTTCAGAGTCTAAAGACAGGCACAATCTTATACATGATTCCTATCGTTTTAACCATCCTAGTCATAGCAGTCCTAGAAGCTTTGTTTGTTTTCCATATTGTCTATTTTATTTGTGTAACTTTCATAGAAATTACCCTGTACTTTGCACTCTACATTCTATTCATTCCATTGGTATTTTTCCAACAAACAAGAGGCTTTGCCTGGTCCTATATCAAAAAAGTTGTGTCCTTAACTTTTTATGCCCCATTTATCACTTTAGTTTCACTCCTAGACTACAACATCTTGACTTTCATTAAAAGCGGGACCACTAACATGGAAGCTCTGCCACAACAGGGGTTTTTAGAAAGCATTTTTAGCACAATACATGTCAAATTTTCAGATTATGTAGATTTTCTCTTAGATCTAACATTCATCGCACTGGGTGCTTATTTTTGTCTCAAGCTTGTATCTAAAATCCCAGAAATGATCAACGCTATCTTTGGCACACAAGGTGTAATGAGCGATGCAAGCCACTTTGTTAGTTCTGCCATTTCTCTAGTTCAAGCTCCCATTGCAGCAACAGCTGGACTTGCCAAAGGAGGCTACACACAAGGAGGAATTGGAGGAGCTCTAGCCAACATAGCCACTATGGGAGGCTATAAAGGTGTATCTGATCTAAGAAACCATGCAATACTTTCAAAAGAAACAAGTAGTAACAGCACAGCTAATCTAGGTGGAAAAGTTGGCACAACTACGGTAGAAACTTAAAAGATGGTAATGTGTCAATTGTTGTCTTTAAACACCATCTGTTCTCCAATCTCTTCTAAAAAATCTTCTACCATCGCGTCTAAAACTTTTTCACAATCCTTTAAGTCTTGAGAACTTGGTTTTTCTAGCTTTTGCAAACTTTCTAGAATATATGGAAAATGTTCTAGAATTTGGGTGAGCCTTTCATCATAATAGCCTGTATCTGCATTAGGAAGTAGTTTTGAGTCGTTAGCAACTTGTCTTAAAAACAACACTTCTTCTTGCATCCTTAAAAGTCTTTCTCTAATCTCTTCGAGGCAAATTTTATCATTCATGATCTTCTCCTTGGCATTTTATTACCCAATAAAGCCATGTTTTTTAAGACTAAAATCCTCAAAAACCCTATCTGTTTAGTGCAATTTTGCACCTGTGTCTGTATCTCTATTAAAAGCGCTTCATGGATACCATCCCCTGCAAAAGCGTTCATGTTAAGATGGCGTGCAATCTGATTGAGATTAGAAAAAGTTGCATTCAATCCCATGTAGAGATTCTTGTGCTCCTGCATAAGCGCAATACTCTTTTTAAGCCACTTGTTTTGGCTATCAGAGGGCTTCTCATGCTCTAAAATCATCGCCTCTAACAACTTAGTCATGCTGGTTTTATTCTCTGAGCTTAGCCTTTTTAGTGTTTGTGCGCTCTTAGCTTCTAGCACAAAAACCATGCGTCTACCTCCATTCTTAAGCTTGGATTTTCTGTAGGGCTGGGGATTTTTAAGACGCATGTGTTCTCACCATAAGTTTTCTTAAGTCTTTTTTGACATCTAGGACATCTTCAATCACCCTGAGATGATCTTTTCTAATAATTTGGATGATCACATCTATGCCGGCAATGAAAAAATCTAACAACGCTTCCATACTGATGTCCTTACCACTACCAATTTTGATATTCATGCCAATGGCCAAGAAAGCGTCTTCTACACTATTAGCATGTAGGGTAGAGATCATGCCGCTATGTCCGGTATTGGCTAATCTTAAGAATAAAGCCACATTTCTAGTGTCAATCTCTCCTAATAAAAGCCTGTCTGGACTCATGCGCATGGCACTATTGAGCGCGTCTTCATAGGTGTAGTGCGTGTCTTCGTTCTTGCCAACAATGATACTAACCTTGTTCTCATTGGATATTTTAAGCTCTGGAGAATCCTCAATACTAATTACTCGTTCATGAGAAGGGATGCTTTCTATGAGGCAATTGACAAAACTTGTCTTACCGCTAGCTGTCCCACCGCTCACTAAAATATTTTTGCCTTGTTTAACCAAATTTGTGAAGTCAGCGTAGTTGATCTGGCGCTCCAAACATTTCTTACCCAATTGGAAAGCATCTATGGGAAATTTAAATGCATGGGGAATTCTGATATTAATGGCAATGGTGTGGTTAGCTGTTACACTAGGATGGATGGCATTTACTCTATATTGTGTGAAAGGAATAGAAGTGGAAAGTTTTGGGTGGTTTAGATCAAATCTTTGGTGTCTGTAGGTAGCTAATTGTTCGCAAAAATTAAGTAAAAAACGCTCATCAAAACGCGCGTTCTCTACCCTTTGTGTCTGTGAACCCTTCACCAGATACAATACATATGGCCCATTAAAAATAATTTCATTGATCTGCATTTCTAGAAATGGACGGAGTTCTTGGATAAAGTGTTGCAACATTAACGATAAATCTTGTTGTTTAGAATGAACCATGTAAACTCCTAAAAATATCCTAATTCTTTGCCTAACTTTTTCACGATCTCCTCATACTTTAAGGTCTCTGCACGAAACTTTTTCAGCTTCTCAACAGCATCTTTATAGGCCTGTATTTTCTTGAGATTACTAGGCTTACAGAAGCTCTCAAAAAACTCTATAGAATCCTTAGATTTTGCCTCTTCCCATGTTGTTTGCCAGAGCAGAGGTAATGTCTCTAAGTCTTGGCTCATGGCTTCTCCTTATCTTGTGATTTTTCTTCTTTAAAAAATTGTGCTAAAACTTCCCCATTCTTGGGGATAGGAAACCAAATGTCAGTATTGGGGGAGATAAAAATACGGCTACCCTCTCTAATAGTGATAATAGGCTTGATTCGTATTTGCTCCCTTAAGATTTGTTGTACAATGTTATTGATTGACTGTCCTGTTTGCTGGGTCAATCGCATAAGCATGTAATCTCCAAAGTAGGGATTGGTGTTTAAATATTTGCCTCTTCCCATGTTGTTTGCCAGAGCAGAGGTAATACCAATTAAAAGTCCATTAGAAAGAGTAGACATGCTCAAGGGCAGTCCGTAGCGCTCCCAGTATTTATTATGCAAGGTTCCTACAAGTCCATTGTACCCCTTGACATCTGCTCCCTTAGCATCACTTAGAATAATATTAACCCCTTGTGGCGTTAGAATGCGATTCCACACCACTTCCAAACGATACTCTCCAATCTTGTTATTAGAATTGTAATACCCAATGGCCCTACTCCCTTTAGGGATAAGCACAGCTCTACCCATAGTGGCATAAATATCACTCTCTATCTGGGCTACAATTTTGCTACCACCAATTTCAGAGCTAATAGGTGTGATTAAAATCGCAGGGATCATTCTATCCGCAGTGATAGTGCGCAAGAGTCTATTCTCATTGCTAGCTACATTTTTGCGCTTAAAACCCTCAAAGCCACTAGAACCGTAATCTATTTCTGATGGGTGTTGCTTGTCTTTGGTATTGCTATCACCATTACTTTCCACTTTCTCAAGTCTTTGGCTTAGCAATGTTAGCCTGATCTTTTCTAGGGAATCAGCTTTGCTATAATCAAAGCTATTAAAAGAATATTTGGACACGCTAGAAATTTTCTGTTTCTCTAGCAGTGGGAGTTTAGGGACTAGAGTTTGGTTTTTCCTTTGTATAAGCTCTTCTAATGCTTTTCTGTCTGGAAGTTTTGCAATCGCCTTATAAGTGGCAATGATATGGCCATTTTTATCTATCAAATTGCCATCTTTATCATAGAAATAACCTTTGGGAGGCACAGACTCTGCGCGCTTGATTAAATTATCAATATCTTTTTTAGTGGCATCAAAATTATGCGCGGAAGTTCTGGTACTGCTAGATTCCTTGTCTTGTAAATCTTTAGTATTTTTAAATAAGTAATCTGAGAGAGGAAACTTAGTTTTAATGGGTTCTAATTTTTCCTCCATCTCTTCTTCATAAAAAAACCAGATTACAAGGAGTCCAAAAGGGATTAAAAGAAACCAGACAACTTTGAGTTTTAATACTCCTCTAATGTTTGCCATTGTTCTTTCTTTGTGTTGACTCAATGGGGATGCAATACTTGTATTTGCGTTTAAATTTAGGACGCCTTTTAACGGCCGTGAATTTAGGAGCCACAAATTTTTTGATGTTTTCAAGTGCCTTTGTTTCTTTTGTAGATAAGGGCGTGCATGTTTGATTAGAATCTGGTTTAACTGGAGTGGACAAAATGAGTTGTGGTATATTTTCTTCTTCAACTAGATGCAAATTGTTGCGTCTAGCCTTCATTGCTTCGTCTTTTTCTAGGAGTTCTTTGAGCTTGGCAAAATCTTTAGACTTTTTAAAAGCTTTTTGATTTTTCACCACACAGACATACTCTGCGCCCAGTCTTAGAGTCCATTTTCTGCCTACATCCTCTGCAATGATGTAATTACCCACCACCCTAGAATTAATGGGGTTATCATAGCCATCTACAACCTTGTAAGTGTAAGGAAATTTTGAAATAGCTAAGTCCCTATCAAATCTAAAGTAAGTGTATTTGCTATCATCAAAAATATCTAGGGCCTTCATAGCGACAGCATCGTCGTTAGGTTTCTTGTACAACCATAAGCTCCACCATTTGCGCTTTGCCCGTGGTTTTTGTACATATCCGCGTGAAATTTTGGCCTTTTCTATGAATATATGATTGACAGGATCACCAATCTTGATGTACTTTCCATCATCGTATTCTTTTGATGAATAATCTAGTTTTTTATAATCAGTAAAAAGAGTGGTCATAGCATAACGCAACCGAATTTTATTAGTGTTACCAGCCACATACAAGATATTAAAGTTATTATCAGAAAGCTTCCTATCCTTTTTAAAAAATGTGAAGTGTACACTGAAAATATAAAAAGTATAAATCCTTCCACTGGCTCCTATAACCGTTAGGTTTGTATCTACTCCAATTAAAAGTGGCTTGATAACTAGAAGGTTGTTTAAACTATAGTGCTCGTTAGTAGGATAGGAAATCTCAAAACCACTCGGATCGCCTAAGCTCACATAAACGATCGGATCGTTATCAAAAATAAAAAGAGTGGTCATAGCATAACGCAACCGAATTTTATTAGTGTTACCAGCCACATACAACTTCCTAGAACTATTAACCGAAAGCTTCCTATCCTTTTTAAAAAAAGCCCACTGGATGGCTTTTAAATCCATAAGTTTTTGGACTTTTTCTGAATTTTCTTGTTCTTTGAAATCTTTAAGAGAGATAGATGGAGCTGGTTTGAGTCCGCCGGTCGTGTCTGTACTTTTGCTAGTCTTAGCATTGGCATCTGTGGGATTTAGTGGCATAGAAGCAAAATTAATTTTGATAGGCAAAAAATCATAAGTTAGAATCACCCTATAACGCTTCTTGCTTTCTAAAAGGCCTCGATCATACAAGTTTACCTCAATATCTGCATTGGCATAACCTTTCTTAATAATGGCAATATTAATAATTTTGAGGTAGTCTCCTTGTGTAGGAGCTAAAGAAGGCTTTTCTTGAATTTTACTCTTAGGAATATCTAAGACTTTATGCTGTTCATCTAACTCTTTGAGTGTTGCAATCTCTGTAACACTATACCCTTTGATTTCAAAGCCTGTGGGATTTAGTGGCATAGAAGCAAAATTAATTTTGATAGGCAAAAAATCATAAGTTAGAATCACCCTATAACGCTTCTTGCTTTCTAAAAGGCCTCGATCATAAGAAGTTGCAAAGGTTACTAAATAGGGCTCTTTTTCTTTCAAAGGAAGAAATACAATCAGACAAATAATTAATAGGCATGTAGTGATGAAGAAAAAAATAGAGATGATTAACAAATAATCTAATATCTTGCCCTCCATCTTAAATACTAGGCTGCTCTCTTGGACTTTTTCAAAAAGTACAGAGGTTTCTAACTTTTCTTTCTTTGTAAGAAAGCGTGAAAAGAAATTCATGAGTTGGGCGTGGCGTTTATCAATGGGTTCTTGTTGTGTATTCTGTGGATTAATCTCTTGGGATACTTGTTGCTCTAGGGACATTTGCTCACTCTCTTGAACTCTTCCCCAGATTTGATGCCTTTCAAATGCCACAGCTTGCTTTCCTATGTGAGTCTGTTTATTCTATAGCTTTGATCCACCGCACAGGGACTTTTAAGTTGCCCTCCATCTTAAATACTAGGCTGCTCTCTTGGACTTTTTCAAAAAGTACAGAGGTTTCTAACTTTTCTTTCTTTGTAAGAAAGCGTGAAAAGAAATTCATGAGTTGGGCGTGGCGTTTATCAATGGGTTCTTGTTGTGTATTCTGTGGATTAATCTCTTGGGATACTTGTTGCTCTAGGGACATTTGCTCACTCTCTTGAACTCTTCCCCAGATTTGATGCCTTTCAAATGCCACAGCTTGCTTTCCTATGTGAGTCTGTTTATTCTATAGCTTTGATCCACCGCACAGGGACTTTTAAGCATTTCATAGCGCTTTTCAGAACAGGCGCTTAGAACGAATACAATAATCAATATTGCGCCTAACCTAATTCTCATTGCTTGGCCTTGGAATAAAAAACATCTTTATTTTTTTCAATAAACTCGCTACACACTTTCCAATCAAGCGCGTAATTTTCAGGCAAATCTAGGTGCAAAGTATTTGCAATGTCTCTAGCAAAAAGAATAGCCTTAGGGCTGGGTGCTTTTCTGTTTTGCTCACCGGCTTTATTGTCCACACTCCTTCCATCATACAATCCAGCAATCTCTACACCTAATTTATCTTTGATCAACTCCATAAATTCTGTATAAGAGACTTCACCCTCTACAATCTTGTCTAACATTTCTTCGTTTCGCTTGGTAAAGGCTACATCTAAAATAAAATGGCTCTTGGTATCGTTTTGGAAAAAATCCACAATGCTTTTACCAAGTGGTGTAGGCTCAATGACTCTTTTTGATCCAGTTATAGTAATGTGATTTTTTCTTTCCAATTCAGGGATGTAGTTAGCATAGGTACTAGGTCTACCAATGCCATTTTTTTCTAAGACGCTAATAAAATCTGCCTCCATATAGGGAGTAGGAGCGGATTTTATCTTCTCTTTGAGAAACACTCCTGATAGTGGCACACTAGAATTTGGCACGAGATATTTAGTATCTATGCGAGATTTTAAGCAGTCATCGCTTTTTTCTTGATCAAAAAGACCCAGGTAACCTTTAAATTTTAGATACTTCGCATGGGCTACAAAGTCTATAGTTTTGATTTTAAAGAATATAGTAGTATTCTCATATACAGCACTTTTGCCTTGACTCTCTAGTGTTCTTTGAAAAATAAGCTTGTATAGAGCTTGAGCCTGACTATCTGTCATGCCTGCTTGGTTTAAAAACTCTTGTGTGTCTTCAAATCTGTGGCAATGGGTGATTCTAATGGCCTCATGGGCTTCTGCTTGGCTATTTTTTGCCTTGTAACTCCTGCGCTCATAAAAATTTGGATAAATAGACTTATAAAAGCTCTCTGCTTTCTCTAAAAACTCTTGGCTGAGCGTCTCTGCATCGGTTCTAATGTAGGTGATCAACCCTGCTTCAAAGAGCTTTTGTGCGTATTCTTGGACTTTCTTAGTGCTTAAAGCTAATTGGCTACTGCCTGCCTTTAAAAGGCTAGAGGTGATGAAGGGTTTAGGGGGGATTTCTTGTATTTCCTGTGTTGTTATGTTCATCAGAAGGGCTTTATAAGACAGATTTTCTAGAAGATGTTCTAAGGCTTTTTTAGCCTGTTCTTGATCCTCAAATTGATATGTCTTGTTGTCTTTGGCATGCTTAGCAATGACTTCTTGATCGCCTAACATGATCTTAGCTTGGAGCTGGTAGCTTAACTTTTGGTACGCTGGTAAGGCGTTGAAGCGCTCTATCTCAAGCGTTCTTTTCACAATAAGACCCAATGCTGGAGTCTTTACTCTACCTGCACTCTGCATGCTAGAGAGCTTTAATCCTTGTGTTAAATAGGGAGAAAGCGTGTAGCCTATGAATTGATCGGCTACTCTTCTTGCTAAGAAGCTATCATAGAGCTTAGTATTAGAACGCACAAAGAGTATAGCCTCTTTCATTCCCTTATGGATGCCGCTTTGTGTGATCTCATGAAATTCTGCCCGGTAAATTTCCTTAGCTAAATTTTTGATCTTCTCATAGAACATGTAGCCAATAGCATAACCCTCTCTGTCTGGATCTGTTGCAATGTAGACAACTTTGTTTCTACAAGCATTAATGATTTGGTTAATGCTTTTTTTCTTAGAGTCCTCCTTGTAATCAAAAATAGCGTGGAATTTTTTCTCTACCTCAATACTCTTAAGTTCCATAAAATGCCCCACAGTAGCAAAGACATTAGCCCCGGTGATAGTTTGGATTTTTTTGATTTTATTAGGAGATTCAATGATGATAATTTTGTCTTTGTATTCCATTACCTATCCTTTCAGAAACCTTTCTTTGTAATCATCTGGATATTTCTCTTTCATCTCTTGTAGTTTTGCAACGGATAGAGCTGAGGAACTATAGATTTTAAGTAAATGATCTAGCTTGTTTAAGTTGATGTCTAGAAAATTAGAGCCATTGTCTATCTTATTCTTGAGTAGAATTTTTCTAGCGTTAGAACTCGTGTTTTTAAGAAAATTGATCTCATTCTCACTGAGTTCTATGCCATATTCTAGTAACTTTTGAATATTTGTAGTGGGAAAAATGATCAGAGTAGCGATGTTATCTACAATACTCTTAGAATTAGAAATTTCATCAAGTTGGTTCATATCTTGAAAAGCTAGAGCCAGTACACCATTAACCTTTCTAGCCTGAGTGAGCACTAGTTTGATTTTTTCAACCATGATATTGTTGTTTACATAGCTTCTGGCCTCATCGATAAACATAAAAAAGCCTTGATTTTGCTTTTTAGCCTGATAGATCATCTTGTGGAAAAGATACAGTGCAATCAATGAAGCGTTTTTATCATTCTGCACCACACTGTCCATATTGACTATAGTGAGCTTCTTAGAAAAACTTAGGCAGTCGTGGATTTGATTAAAAAGTTCGCTCTTAGCGTATTTTTGTAAGCGTAGTCTAAGGTTTGAATCGCTCTCTTGGATGGATTTTACAATTTCTAGCAAACCAAAAGAGGTGGTTGTGCTTTTCAGATACAGGAATGTATCCTCAATAACCTTGTCCATATCCTCTTTGGTGCGAACTTGCGTAGCGTGGAAATTAAATAGGAAGACTAAATAACTCAACCATGATTTTAAAAACTCTTTGTTTTCACTATCATTCTCTAAACTGAAAGGATTGATATAAAAGTTGCTTCCATCATTGTATTCTGCGTCCAAAAAGTCAGCCATCACGCGCATGCCGTTGAGACGATCTAAAGCTAGAATATTGAGGTTGTGATATTTGAAACAATTAGTGATAAGAAATTCCATCAAAGTAGTCTTACCGGCTCCTGTTCCACCAATGATAAGCGTGTGCCCTAAAACCATATCCTCTTTGGTGCGAACTTGCGTAGCGTGGAAATTAAATAGGAATGGCGAATAGTTCTGGTTTTTAAAAATTGTCAAGGGCATATCACCCCATGAATTTTTGTCTCTACCTGTTTCCTCTTTCTCTAGCATAATCATGGATGCAATGTTTTGTGAGCTCTGTAATCGCTTTCTGGCATTTAAATGGTTTCTACCCGGGAAAAAACTAAAGAACGCACACAGCATATTAATGCTCTCATGAACAGCTACTAAACCATGGCGTTTAAATGTATTGACGATTTCTAAGCTTTTTGTATCTAACTCCTCTTTAGATCTAGCTTGCACATGCACCATCAAAGAGACATATTGCATCAACACCCTATCTGTCTTGATAAGGTTATTAAGATGCTCTAGGGAAGGTCTGATGATCTCATTAACCCGTTTGCGCTTTTCCTCTATTTTCTTGATGCTCTTAGACTTAGGCAAGGTATCTATACTTAAAATCACATCAAATTCACTCTTTAAATGCAAAATACTAGAAATGGGGATACTTGAGATCGTATCGCTGTCATAGGCCTTAATCGCAATGATGCGTTTGTAGATAAGATGTCCGTTATAATCTTGGATGAGATGATCTTTCTTAAAAGTAACATGGCTAGCTATATGCCCATCATTAAGCACTTTATCACTAAATGTTAATGGCAAATACACGCCATTACTATATTCTGCATAAAACCTCAAGAGCTCTATGGCGTCTAATTTTTGAGGTGCAAGTGGAGTAAGAATTTGCACCAGATTATCTAGAATACTATTGAGAACAACCTCTTTATTTAGGTGTGTGTGGGTGGTTCTAAGTATTTGCTTTTTTTCTTGCCCGTTGTCTTTATGTGGATCACTAGAATCGTTTATATTCTCATCTTCTAGTGCGTCAGTGGTGATTGCCTTTTTTTGCCTCTCTAAAAATCCTTTTAAATTATCACTCTTGGTTTCAAGAAGGAGCAAATAGGTATTTTGATAAACCTCCTCATTTTTCTCCCAAGTATTAATGATTTTGCGTGCGTAATGGTTTTGGACATGGCCATAGGTTTTATTGAATAAGAGTTTCCTTCTTCTAGCAATGACTTTAAGATGTATGAATTCACTGATCTCATTTAAAGCTAGAATGCGTTCACTTAAACATCTAGAAATAGCCTCTTCATTCAAACTTGAGTAGGGTACACCTTCTAGGCGGATGCTACCAACCAGATTCCCCTTCTTTGTCAAGAGGAAATAATCGTTATAAGCTCCTAAAATATTATTCTCTTCAGCCATAGAGTACATGGTGGGCAAGAATCCAAATCCAATTTTTTGTAATCCTCGCTTGAGAGCTTCTAAGCTAAACATATTTATACCCAGAGCTAAGCATAGTATGTCCTGGTATCATTCTTGAGCGTGAAGGTGTTTAGTAAAATAGCGGTGATATCTTCATCAAAGAATTCTAGAAATATACAGCCACTCCAATGACAATAATTGCTCCTATTGTTTTCATAAAATCGTTACTGACAAAGTTAACGATTTTTTCAAATTTTTCCTTCCAAGCTGAGGCTTGGAGTGTATATGGCAACAAGATATACATAACGCGCAGATTGTGTTTGAATTGCAATACCGATCCTTTCAATCCAATAGATAAATTATTTAGATAATCCTCTAACTATAACTCACAAAGACTGCAAAGTCAATATAACGGCAGTTATTGTTCACTTTGTGCAATCTCTCCTAATCTATCCATATTCTTTAATGCATATACAGCCACTCCAATGACAATAATTGCTCCTATTGTTTTCATAAAATCGTTACTGACAAAGTTAACGATTTTTTCAAATTTTTCCTTCCAAGCTGAGGCTTGGAGTGTATATGGCAACAAGATATACATAACGCGCAGATTGTCCCACCCTTAGATACAAAGATCCATCCAGCTCTAGATACAAGGTAACAGTTATGTTAAACTCCACACAATCGCCCTAACAAGCGATAAAAAAGCCCTATAGGAATCAGATGAAAATCGTTATAAAAGCCACACCAAAAACCCTATTTGAAACCCAAAAACCCCCTTTAACCTTACGCTCTCCGGATTATCTAAATAATTCGTCTGTTAGTAGCTCAACGGCGGTCTGTATGGGTCTGCTTGGCATGTTCTTTATGACTGATTCTGTAATGGCCGTTAAGGAAAGCAATTAGGTATGTCCCACCCTTAGATACAAAGATCCATCCAGCTCTAGATACAAGGTAACAGTTATGTTAAACTCCACACAATCGCCCTAACAAGCGATAAAAAAGCCCTATAGGAATCAGATGAAAATCGTTATAAAAGCCACACCAAAAACCCTATTTGAAACCCAAAAACCCCCTTTAACCTTACGCTCTCCGCTTTTTTATGTGGGTGATAAATATAAACTAATGCCCCAGCTAAAGCCTTTATTCCCAGCTCATATTAAAAGATTTATTGAACCCTTTGTAGGCGGAGGGAGTTCGTTTTTAAACACACCAGCCAAAGAATACCTACTTAACGATATAAACCCCTATCTCATTAACCTCCACCAGTCCCTAATCACTCAAGATTTTAACAATTTTCTAAACTCAATGCTTACAAAAATCCAAGCCTATGGGCTTTCTTGCTCTTTTATAGGCCATCTCCCCCCACTCCCTCTGCGTCAAGATCACAAAAAAACCTACTTTGCAAAATATAACAAAAATGCCTACAAGCGATTGCGGGCAGATTTCAACGCTCACAAACAAGACATGCGCTCTCTTTACTTACTCTTGATCTATGGCTTTAACCACATGCTACGCTTTAACTCTAAAGGGGATTTTAACTTGCCCGTTGGCAATGTGGATTTTAACCGCAATGTTGTGGGGGCTTTAAAAGCCTATTTTGAGCGCACCAAAACCCAAAAACTCCTATTCTCTTGTCTAGACTTTAGAGACTTTCTAGGGAAAATTGCGTTTCAAAAGGGGGATTTTGTATATTGCGACCCGCCCTATCTTATCAGTGGAAGCGAGTATAACAAGCTTTGGAGTATAGAACAAGAAAAAAATTTATATGCCATTTTGCGGGCTTTGGATGCTAAGGGTGTGGCGTGGGGATTTTCAAACCTAGCCACACATAAGAGGCAAGAAAACCCACTATTACTCGCATTTGCAAAAAATTACAAAATCTTTGAAATCCAAAGCAATTACATCAGTTTTAAAGATAATAGCATTAAAAAAGATTCTAGAGAAGTCTTTATCACCAATGTCTAAAAAACCCAAATATAAAATCCTATCCTTCAGCACAACCATGCGCAACCCCAAGCGTATTGGAGCGTTTTTAGAAGTACTTTCTAGATTTGAAAATTACCCTCTAACACATGCCGTGATTATAAGGATTGTTGCTACTTTGATTAAGGAAAAGCTTTATGAAACCGAGTATGAAAGACGCACTTATAAAGAGAAACTAAAAAATGACTCAGAATTTAGCGATGCCCAAATCCAAGAGATCATCACAAATTCGCCCCAAAAACACAAAGAAGCGGGCTTTGAGCGTGGATGGGAAAGCCGTTTTGACACTTGGTATAAACTCTCAAAAGAATTTGGCTTTTGTTACTATAGAATGGGTAAGCCAATTTTGATCTCTAAAACGGGGCATATGCTTATTAAAGCCATAAACACAGAAGGGGAAAATGGAGCTAGAGTTGCAAACATTTTCTTAAACGCACTAATTAAATACCAACGAAATAATCCCTTTAGGTGTGTGCGCAATGACAACGCTCCTCTGCCCTTGCTATTAAACACCATGCACACTCTTAAAGAACAAATAGGGGATTCTAAAATCCACACTCAAGAAATCCCCTTTTTGCTATGTTGGAAAGACAACGACCATAAGGCATTAGCAAACTATATACTAGACTTCAGATACACAAACCCACATTTTCAATACAGCGATGATCTTATCTATGAAAAAGCCCTAGAGCTCTTAGAGAGTACCAATACACGGCGCTTTAAAAAAGTACAAGTATGTGGGGAGGGTGTAGATGATTATATCCGCAAGATGCGCATGACACAGCTCATTACATTGAGGGGTGGGGGATTCTTCATTGACCTTAATGCCTTTGAAAGTACAAAGACTGATTATGTGATCCAGCACTATACCAACTATCCTAAGCACGGCGATAATGCATCTTATTTTGCCTACATGGGGACAATTGATAGCTACATTTTAGACATCCCTCCTAGTGTGGATAACACCACAAGAGAGAGCATCAAGATCCAAGCTCTAAACCATTTTGCCAAAACTTACACGCAAGAGCAAATCTTTAGCGAATTAAAAATCCTTGCTACTAAAAAAGCGAGCAAAGACACACTTTTAAAAAATATTCCTGAGCCGACACGGCTTGAGTTTCTTACAAGTATTGCCTTAAAGAAAATTTATAGAGATTTGGAAGTTTTGCCAAATTACAGTGTTGATGATGAGGGGCTACCTACAAGCCATGCAAGTGGAGGCAAACCCGATATTATTTGTGATGATTCTAGTTCTCATGCTATCACAGAAGTAAGCTTATTATGTGGACGGGCACAACTTTCTAACGAACTCATCCCCATTGCAAGGCACTTAGATGAGGAAAGCAAGCAACATAAAGATAAACACAACTTCGCCCTTTTTATTGCCCCTACAATCCATGGCGATTGCCAAAGATACGCTAGATTTGCCAAGCAAGATGAAAACCTAGAGATTTGTAACCTAGAGAGCCTTTCAATGCAGTCCTTTTAAACTCTCTTTGTACATATTGCTGAGCTCTTGTATGTTTAATCTTTCTAACCGCAGATATACAGGGGCTAAAACAAAAATTCTAAATGAAATCGGCGCAGTGGTAGCGGGTATTTCAAGTATAAAGAACAAACCATACAAGGTATTCTTAGATGTCTTTGGAGGAACAGGCGTAGTTGCTCTCTAGCCTACTTTTTAGTGCAGATAAAATTGCAAACACCGAATGACTTTTTACACGCTAACCATGCGATCTATCAAGCCTTTTTAGCACAAGAGCCTTTCAATGCAGTCCTTTTAAACTCTCTTTGTAAGCGCTACAACGCCCTTGAAAACCTAGCAGATAACTATTACTCTGAAAACTTTGGGGGTAAGTTTTTTAGCCCTCTAGATGCTAAAAAGATTGGTTTTATCCGCGACGATATAGACCACTTACTAAACAACCATGTTATCACTCTAAAAGAGTTTTATATTTTGCTCTCTAGCCTACTTTTTAGTGCAGATAAAATTGCAAACACCGTAGGGCACTATGATGCCTATAGAAAAAACACACCCTTGCAAGATAGGTTTAAGTTTGGACTAATTCAGCCCATACAAACCCCATATGCTATAGACATTCACAAGATGGATGCCAATACTCTAGCCAAAAACCTAAACATGCCCATTGATGTCGCTTTCGTAGATCCACCTTACAATTCAAGGCAGTATTCAAGGTTTTACCACCTTTTAGAAACGCTCACTAAAAATGACCAACCCAAACTTTATGGACAAGCTCTAAAGCCACAGCCTGAGAATATGAGCACTTATTGCAAAGTGAACGCAAAACTTGCCTTCAAAGACCTGATCCAAACTTTAGCGCAAAAGACAAAAGTTCTTGTTGTAACCTACAATAACACCTACACTTCCAAATCCAGCTCTAGCCAAAATAAAATCACACTTCAAGAGATTAGTGCGATTTTGCAAAGCAGTGGTAAACTTTCCACCTACGAATTTCCCTTTAAAGCTTTCAGTGCAGGCAAAACAGAGTTTAAAGCCCATAAAGAGTATATTTTCGTGTGTGAGGTGGTATGAGTTTTTTTGGTTTATTATTCAAGTTGTGGCACATATATTTGCGTGTGAAGTGCCCAAATGCTAAAGACATTTGGGCTTCCTAGGCTGATGTTGCCCGTAGGGAGAGTTTGGTTCTCACTCTGTGTCCCTATAGTAGGGATTTTACAGAGTTTGAGCTCCAACGCATTCCCTACAGGTCTCACACATCATATCTCCAAAGGCGTAACTTCCGACACTTCCTGCCGTAGATACGAATGTATGGGGACATTATACCACAAATTAGTGGCATTCATCCCACCCGCTAAAGACGAGTGGGATTTCTGCCAAAGAGTTTTTAAATACCCATTAACCACTTAAGCAAACCCCAACCATACTTTGATACTCCCAACACCCAACCTTTGCCTTACAAGCCATTTTAAAGCGATTTAAACGCTATCTTTGTTCTATTGCTTTGTCTTTAGCTTATCCTTGCTTATTGTCTTACTCCTTATCTCATCCATTGCCTTGTTTTTTTCTTGCCTATCTCTCATTTGTCCTAATCTCTGTCTCTGTCCGTTGCTTTTCTCAACACACCACTTTGTCTTCCTCTCATTCCCTCCAAAGATTTGAGTGCTTCCTGATCGTGGACATTTTCGGACAACCTATCTAATCACTTCCACTTCAAAAGCCCTCTCTTGGGGGGTTTGGGGGGCTTGCCCCCCAAGATAAATCCTCATAAATGCCAAGCGTCAGCTTGGCTTACCTAGGCCTTTTGTGAGGAGTTTTCCTGATTTTTTTAGTTTTTAACCTTTTTAAAAGAGCTTTGCTCTTTTTAACCTTTTAGACCCCTTGAAAAGCCCGTGTGGAAGGGAGTTCGTTAGGGGTATTGATGGATTTTTTCGCACTACTGATGGATTTTTTCGCACTACTGATGGATTTTTTCGCACTACTGATGGATTTTTTCGCACTACTGATGGATTTTTTCGCACTACTGATGGATTTTTTCGCTGATTAAAAATGTGATTTAATATAAAATTAATTATTACCTACTAGAATACTAATGTAGAAAGGCTGAACAGATTATGGATATAGCAAAGCAAAAGCAACTTTTGATGGAGCAACTTAGTACTCTCCAGACACTCATCAATGCTGAAACAGATAACACATTTAAGGAGATGTTGAGGCAAGAAAAGGCTGATTGCCTTAAAGACTTGAAGATGCTGGTATCTTTGATGTCTGTACTTCCTGGAGATCAACAAGATAGAACAGAAAATATCATACAAGAAAGTAAAACACAAGAACATACAATAAACAAGAATACCATACAAGAAAATACAGGAGTAAACAATAACATACAGAAAAATATAATAGCAAACAACACTATACAAGAAAACACTATAGCAGACAATAACAGGCAAGAAAATACAATACAAGATATACCAATAGAACAAGCAAAGTCTTATACAAGAAAACACTATAGCAGACAATAACAGGCAAGAAAATACAATACAAGATATACCAATAGAACAAGCAAAGTCTTCACAACAGATTCAGGAAAATCAGGTTTCTATACCTCAAGAGGCTAAGTCCATACAGCATCAAGAACTTCAAGGGATAATTCCAACACAACAGGATCAAAACATCTCACATCCAGTCATTTCTGAAAAATACATCGCCTTCCACAACGATGTGAATTCTGTTAATCTAGGTAAACTAAGTGCATTGGAAACGAATTTACTCTTTGCTATTTTTAACAAACTCAAAGACAGACAAGATGAGCTCTTGGTGTTTGATCTTGATTCAGAGTGGCTAATTTCTGGATACTCTACCCTCGTGCTGAAGAGAACATCATGCTCTTTAGGAAGTTTCGCATTAACTACCATGACACCCAAAAGACCCAAGTTAAGAGCATGGAAATCCAAGTAAACATGCCCTACTTTGGCTACTTACTTAACTTCTTGAATGCTAACTTCACTTCCTTTGAGCTCTTGGAGTTTCAAAATATCAGAGGGAAGTATGCTAAGACTCTTTATAGACTGCTTAAGCAATGGAAAAGTGTAGGTGTACCTCCTAGAATGGAGTGGGGCAAGTTTAGGGAATTGATGGGGATACTCAGAGATTACCAAGTAGGTGAAATTGAGATGCATATCCTCAAACCCGCTATCCAAGAACTCAAAAAGCTCCCTCAATTTGAATCTCTTTGCTATGAAAAACTCAAAACCAAAGGCATGGGCAATCGCATCACCCATATTCAGTTCTACTTCCAGCCCACCACTAAAACAAGCAAAGATAAAGAACAAGCCAAAAGAGATTTAAAAACCATTGCTTGGAAAATCAAAAGCCAACAAGTGATTGAACAAATCAAACGCTCTAAAAAGCAACGAGCAGAGCAAGCCAAACAAGAGGATAGTGTTATGGAAATCTTAGGGGCGGCTTTTAGCAAACCCCAAGATCCTAGTATTGTGCTTGTCATTGATAGCATACACCCTACTCTAAAGGGCTATAATTTTTTAGCCAAGTTCTACCAGAATGGCCAACAGATTGATGAGAGAAGTGCCACCCTAGCTAACAAAGAAATCTTACTAGAGAGTTTTGCTAGAGCTGGTTATCAAAGAATAGACTTAGCTCAGCAATCACAGCAAGTTGATCAAACACCACAACAACCACCAGATTTAAATCCTAAAGACGATCTGACAGACTACATTGGACGCAATCTTTACATGAGCAAGAATGGTGTACCTGCTAGCCTTAAGATCAAAGACATTGCTAGATTAAAAAATGGAACGATCCAAGTAGAGGTGAAAGATGTGGACAAACCCCGCAAATCTTTAAATCCTTTTAAATTTGAAAACGCAGCGCATTTTAAAAATTGGTTTAGAAAGTTTGCAGAATAAAAGTATTGTATGGTAATGTGTTTTTAAATATTGTATGGTAAATACATGTATTGTATTTTATGTTATATAATTTTGTTGTAAAGTATGGTAATTTGTTGTAAAGTATGGTAAAATATGGTA
Source organism: Helicobacter suis HS1 (assembly GCF_026000295.1). Lineage (NCBI taxonomy): Bacteria > Pseudomonadati > Campylobacterota > Epsilonproteobacteria > Campylobacterales > Helicobacteraceae > Helicobacter > Helicobacter suis. The sequence goes on from NZ_AP026771.1 coordinate 30,402, forward strand.
AATACAAGTAAGGTAATTCTATGATCATCACCATTGCTAACGAAAAAGGTGGGAGTGGAAAAAGCACCCTATGTATTAACTTAGCCCTGCAGTTTCTAGCAGAACAAAAAGACATTGTGGTACTAGACACCGATCCCCAACAGAGTGTAGAAGTATTTGTTAATATCAGAAGCGAAACGAGTTTGCCTATCTTTCCTCTATTTAATAGAACTGGCAATATCACAGATACCCTTAAGCAGATGGTTGGCAAGTACCAAATTGTTATAATTGACACTAAGGGCGAGCACTCCAAAGAAAGTCAAAGAGCAATTTTACTTAGCGATCTTGTTTTAATCCCAACAACACCTAGTCAACTAGATAGCGCTGTGCTTTTGGACATGTTAGAAAGAGTCCAAGATTTACAGGCACTCAATGAAAAGCTAAAAGCGTTGGTTCTTATCAATAGAATACCGCCAATCCCCACTCTTAAAGAAAAACAGGCTTTAGTAGAATTCATTGAGCAAAACAACACTAACAACAGGGTGCTTCTTTTAAAGAACCACTTAAGTGAGCGCATCGCCTTTAAGCGTAGCATATCAGAGGGGCTTGGTGTGATGGAATGCGGCGATGTCAAGGCAAAGAGAGAATGGGAGCAGTTTTTTAACGAACTAACATCCCATCTACCCCAGTCTATGCCAAATAAGGATAAAAGCCATGCGTTGTGAAGTGCCCAAATGCTAAAGACATTTGGGCTTCCTAGCCTGATGTTGCCCGTAGGGAGAGTTTGGTTCTCACTCTGTGTCCCTATAGTAGGGATTTTACAGAGTTTGAGCTCCAACGCATTCCCTACAGGTCTCACACATCATATCTCCAAAGGCGTAACTTCCGACACTTCCTGCCGTAGATACGAATGTATGGGGACATTATACCACAAATTAGTGGCATTCATCCCACCCGCTAAAGACGAGTGGGATTTCTGCCAAAGAGTTTTAAAAATACCAAAAAAGGAGACTCTATGGAGATAGAAAATTTAGAATCTTTAGATGCAGCATTTGAAGCCAAAAACCAAAAGAATGGTGCTAAGAAATATTACACCTTATTTTTATCCCAAGCTACAATGTCTAAATTGGAGCAATACTTAAAAGAATTTGGACACTTCAAGGAAAATAAGAGCACCTTTATCCAAGAGGCTTTAGAAGAGCACTTAAAGAGAAAGAGAGAACATATCAAGCAAGAGTTATCTGAGAAATTGAAAAAATTGCAGGATTGAATGCCCACTTGTTACCCAATTGCGCCGTAAAGCCCCTAGTTTTAGCTATGGGAGTACAGCACTAGTACCAGGATAAGCAAAAATTTTAAAAGTCTAGTACAGGAGAATCTAACCCTGAAGTCATCAAAAAATATTAATCAAAGTATTGAAGTTTATAGCAACACGGATCAAGTGGGGGTTTTAGAAGTCTATGCTACTGGGAGAAATGAAACCTATTACTTCACATACGATGCTAATTGGATACAAAATGGATTTGAAATAGACCCACAGCTACCACTACAAGAAACTAAAGTTGTTTCTAAAGAGCTATGGGGGGCTTTTTGTGATATTAGTCCTGATAGATGGGGCAGATTGATTCAAAAAAGAGAAGCCAAGAGTGAACTCACTGATAGCGAATACATGCTAGGGGTGAGCGATTACTTCAGAGTGGGGTCTTTGCGTCTTTTTAAAGAGGGTTTGTTTGTATCACCTAGTACAAACCATCCTAAACTTGCCAACATCAACCAACTTTGTGTTTCTGCACACAGAGTGGAGCAAGGAGAAAGTTTAGAGGATGATCTAAGAAAGTTACTTGCCCCCAGTGGTAGTTTAGGTGGGGCTAGACCTAAGGCCAGTGTTTTAAAAGAGGGCGTACTCTACATCGCTAAATTTCCCTCCCTTAAAGATGCCGATAAGCAAATCTCTAGATGTGAAAAAACCATGCTAGATGTGGCTAAACTAGCAAAAATACAGGTTTGCCAAACAGAATTACTTGAAACTTCTAAGGGCACAGTTCTTTTAGTTAAGAGATTTGATAGAAAAGAACAAGAGAGAATCCCTTTCAAATCAGCCATGACTCTTCTAAGTGCACGCGATGGAGAACAGAGGAGTTATTGCGATTTAGCAAAGGTGCTAGATCAAAAGAACAAGAAGGAGTTATTCCGTAGAATGGTGTTTAATGGGTTATTTGGAAATTGTGATGATCACTTAAGAAACCACGGGGTACTCTATGATCAAGAAAACAAAACTTGGAATTTAAGCCCTGCCTTTGATATAACACCTGAAAGCATTGTTTATGCCAAACAAACCCATGCTCTTAACTTCATAGACTTAGAAAATCTACCCTCTATTGAGCTATTTGATCGAATCAAGCACCATTTTAGTGTAACAGAGACTTTATTTAAAAGTATCTTAAAAGACATGTGGGGTGCAAGAGAGCGGTTTGAAATTCTTGCTAGAAAAAATGGGATCAATAGGGATAATTTAATCGCTCTTAAAAATAATTATCAGCATGTAGACTTTGAAAAAGTCCAACAAATGTTTAGTGTGAACAAAGGCATTGAGTTTTAGAGGATTGGAAAGTTGACATACTCCCCATAGCTAAAGCTAGGGGATTCTGGGATCATCAAAGCTTGCCCGCTAGGCGGGTCTTACAGCTTCTCCTCCAAGAGTGGATGCCCCCACTCTATGAATATTTATACTTGTGTTCAAATCTCTATCCAAAGAAAAGCCACAAGAAGGGCAATGAAAAAACCTATCTTTTAGGCTTAAATCCTCTTTGAGTGCTCCACAATTAGAACAAGTTTTAGAGCTAGGATAGAATCTATCAATCTTAACCACTTGGGTTTTTCTCTCCAAGATAGCCACAAACTCACCAAAAGCCAAATCATTAATCTTGCGCCCCCAAAGTTTAACCATACCCTTCAGGTTCAAATCTTCAATGAAAATAGTGGCGTATTGTTTGGCTAGGCTATTAGCAATCTTGTAGAAAAAGTCTTTTCTAAGATTTTGGACTTTGCGGTGCAATCTAGCAAGTTTTAGCCTAGCCTTTAGGCGGTTATGACTGCCTCTTTTCTTTTTGGATAGGGAGCGAGAGCAAGCACGGATCAAAGGCAAGAATTTAGAGAAAAATAAAGGCGATGGGATTTGTGTGCCATTAGAGCATGTGAGAAAAGTTTTTAACCCAAAGTCAAGCCCCACGCTGTTACCGCCTGCGGGCTTAAGGTTATCCTCTGTTTCGCACACCAAGCACAAGAAATAATCGCCTAGATTATCTCTTTTAATGGTTAAGGTCTTGGGTTTGCCTGCAAGGTCGTAGGTTTTGACAAACTTAAAGCGATAGCCATTAAAAGAGATAATGTTGTCTTGGATTTTATAACCACATTGTGAAAATGTGAAAGACTGATAGTTGGCCACCTTTTTAAATCTAGGCGGTCTGCCTTGTTTCTTAAAAAACTTTTTATAAGCCTTGTCTATCCTCCCTACTAGCTCTTGCAAGGTTTGAGAGCCTAGAGTTTTCAAAAAAGCAAAGCGTGCTGTTCTCTTTAGCTTGGTGATGTGCTTTTTCAAAGTGTAGAAATTCAAGTGCTTCTTATAGAGCCTATAATACCGCTTATGCAAAGCGATACAATGATTGTAGCAAATGCCATAAAGACGCAAGAGTCTGTCTATCTGCTTGTTCTTGCTTGAATTGTAGAGTTTCTGCTTGTAGGCGATGAGCATAGAACTATATTATACACACTTTGCTTGAAAAACGACCAAACATGCGCCTTATATCCCCATAGCTAAAGCTAGGGGGTTTACGGCGCGGTTGCTAAGTGAATCACCCCACCCGCTAAAGACGAGTGGGATTTCTGCTAAGGTATTTTAAACAAGTACGCTTCTAGCAATCATAAGCCAAAAACCCCAAAACTCATTAATCAAACTTTAAGCTTCTCACAAGTCCCTATTTTAGCCACCTGCAAGGTCAAAATGACAAAAACATGTGCATGTTTTTGTGTTATCCTGCCCATTTTTGCAACTAGATTTTTCTAGGGCTATTATGCTAACTTCTTGAGCATGCATACAATCAAAAGAAGTCTTGCTAAATCATTGCGTTTTTTCATGGATCTTGAAGAAGAACCGCTATTTGATTACGTCAAGGTGCACCAAAGAAAAACGCCAAAGTCTAAAAAAACTTACATAGAATTCTTCCACCAAGCCATTGTTGATTACACCAAAAATTTAATAACTTCTACTACTAGGTCTAAAAGAAAACAAGTTGTGATCAAAAACATAGCTAATATGACTACCGGGCATTTACAAAGAGCTCTGGATTATTTGCTCAAAAAATCTGAGGATCAGACAGTGGTAGACGAATTTTTTGCCACAGTGAAAGCAGAGGAAGTTTTAGAGCAATGGAGAGAGGACTTTAGATCTTCAAAGAGCAGAGCTAAGAATGTTGCGATGCATTTGGTTTTCTCTATTGATGAGCCCATTAACAAGAGAAACTTACAAATTTTAGAATCCTCCGTTTATCAAACACTTATTGACAGTCTAGGCTACAACTATGCTTTTATTCTTAAAGTCCATAGCCATCAGAACAAACCCCATGTTCATGTACTTCTTAACAAGACACACAAATTCACAGGTAAGAAGTTACGCTTTACTTCTAAAACAGATTGCAAAGAATTTTTCCATTCCATGCGTGAGGATTTTAAAAACCATCTCTTCATTAACTCTAATGCAGAACTGGAATATTCCAATACGCCTAACATTGAAAAGCACTTAAGAAGTATTGAGAAGGAATTAGAAGAGATTCAAAAGATGGCCAGCAACAACAATACCAAGCTCTGCTCAAGCAGCAAGCTAAGATATGTGTAAATTTAGATAGAAACATTGTTGCCATGCAAAAACAAAAACAAGCTCTGCTCAAGCAGCAAGCTAAGATGCAGCAAGAATTTGAAAAAGAGGACCCCAAGTTTTTTCACTTCATTAAACACCTTAAACCTGAACATGTCAAACGCAATATCAAAGGTAGTCAACGGGCGATTAAAATTGTTTCTGCAAAAATACAATTTGCTAACAAAGTACAACACAAATATCTTAAACAGCAAAAGGAATTGTTGCAAAGAGAAAATAGATTTTTGAAAAATGCATTCAAGATTGATAAGCTTGATCAACAAATCCATCTCTTGGGCAAGGATTTAGATCAATTCCTAGACCATGAAAACAATTTCACAAAGTGGATAGCAGGATATAGCCTTCTTTCACAAAAACGCCAACTCTTAGCCTCCCTAAAATCCATGAGCTCTGGCTATGGATCAAATAGACTGGCTAAGAATTTAGAAATGCTACAAAGAGAGATCAGAAATGATCAAGCACACTTCAAAGACGACATCTTTGCTCTCAATAGATTTTTAGATTTCCAATCCCTCTCTGGCCTTAAAAAAGCCAGCGTGTTTTTCTTGAACAAGCGGATCAATAGATGCCAGAGTATCTCAAAAATTGTAGAAAATGAATTAAAACACACAACAGCACAACAAGATGGATGGCCTGCCCTGCAAGCACTGCTTGATCAAAGAAGAGTAGAAGCCTTAGACCTAATAGAAAAGAGAAAATTCTTTCTTAAGAAACGCTTCATAGAGCTCCAGCAAAACTACAATCATCTTAAAAGCGAATACAACCAAGCTCTATTTGATCCAAATAAATCAAAAGAAAGCCAAGCGCTCTTCAAACAGCTTAATAGAATCACAAGGAATTTGGCTTTCATGGCTAAGGAGATTAAGCTAGCACAGCATATCAAACAAACACAGGGCAAAGAGCAGACAAAAGAGAAACAGCACAAGGTGCTTCAGGAGAGCCAAGAGAAAGAGCTTCCAAACACCACTAAAACTAACAACAAACTATCTAGCATCAGTGCTAACAAACAACACACAAAAACTTCAAATCACAGAAGAAAAGATGGCGGCTCAGGATATACCCGCGCTCTAGAAGGCTTCTAGAGCTTAAGTTTTTCTTATATAGAAATAGTTAGCCTTTAGTGTAGGACATTCCACACATTTATTTACTCCATAAATCCGCCACAATCTTTCCATAGTCGCTATTGGTATGGATGTAGATCTTTGTGGTTTCTATACTGGAGTGTCCTAGAACATGCTGTGTGAGCACAAGGTCCTTAGTTTCTCCATAGATATAGCTCCCAAAACTATGCCTTAACATGTGTAAACCCGCACTTTTGAAATTGTCGGTAAATCCTAAAGACACCAACATCTTATTAATAAAACGCTGGGATACTATAGATTTAAACAAGATTCCAGATCTGTCATTTTGCTTAGTCTTAGATTGAAGCCATTCCAAAAGATATGGTTCGATCAATTGTCTCTTAATCGTTACTAACCTCTCCTTATTACCCTTCCTCAATCCACTATAGGCCACAATCAGAACAATCAATCTATCCCGTTTCTCTAAATCACTCTTACATTGCATATTCTTTAGATATTCAATACAAGCAAATAATCTCTCTTTGAATAAAAATTTAGGTAAATGCGCGTGGTTTCCTAGAGAAATTTTTAGACTAAAATTAAAATGAAATCCTTTTTTACTATCTAAATACCTAAAAAATATCCCCAAATTTACCTTAAAAACACAGATAGATGATGGTCTGTATGTCAAGCTCATGGTGTATAAAAAATCTATTATGTGAGATTCTTTTAAAAACCTAAGGTGTTTAATATCAATTTTTGTCCTTTCAAAATATCTGAATAAGTGGATCAAAACCGCTACATTGTGCATAGACTTACAACCTAGTCGTACTAGCTTACTCTTAATTGCATTCAGTTCTTCAATGGTCTTGGCATCTAAAATTTGTGCCTGCATAGCTTGGTAAGTTTTTGTGTCTTTTACCCAATGTTTAGAATAAGATTTAGATTTAAAATCTATAAAATCCTTAATTTCAATAAATAACTCTCGTATAAATGTGCTCATTTGTTGCTCCTAAACTAACCTGTGTCGAGTTTAACACATTTCAATAGTATTACTGCCCTCTTGTCTTTCTCTACTTTTCTTTAAAGGGCGCGGTGTTTTTGTGTTTCGCTCCAAAACCCGTCTCCCCTCCTCAATGCAGCGCTTAGTCTCCTTGAGATGTTGTTTCATGATGCCTCCATGCATAAAAAGAACATTGTAGGTTTCAAAAAGTTTAGGCTCTGCAATCTCAAACATCAATTTGGCTAATTTTTCTGTTTTAGCTTGGGTGAGGGAATTTTGTTCATAGCCCAATAAAAGATTGTCCCGCTCTTGTTTGTAGATTTCTTGGCGCTGTTCTGCCTGCTCTAAGATTTGTGTTATTTTGTTGCGCTCTGCATCAGAACAATTATGCAGAGCAGCGTGCCAGCTCGCATTGTCAGAATGTTCTGGTCTAAAGGTGCTAATGTAGGTGGGGTCTTCTTTAGTGCGCTCTATTTCTGCCAAGATGGCTTCATGATCAGACTTGAGACCTTTTAAATAGCGTCCTCGTGGGTAGCTTTGCTCAATTCTTTTCTCATCATAATGCATGTCTGCAAACCTCACATGCTCTTTGAAGGCTTGTTCATGCTTACTTGCTTCTTGTCCAAGCCGAAACCCCATAGAACTACATTGACGCCAAAGCTCCCAATATGCCTCTTGGTGATTGAATGCCTTTTGCATCCACGTCTCATAAAGTGGCTACATTGACGCCAAAGCTCCCAATATGCCTCTTGGTGATTGAATGCCTTTTGCATCCACGTCTCATAAAGTGGCTCTTCTCTCTTTAATTCAGCTCTCAAGCGCGCCTCTTCTTCTAGCAAAAAGGCATTCATAGTTTTAATTTCCTCTAAATAATTTTCTTGTATGGTGTTGTCTGCTCTGTTTGCCCTAGATGCGCTGGGATGTTGGGCTGCTTCTTGCTGCATCCTTGTTTCTAACTTCTCTTTACTGGCTAGAGTGTCCTCTTTCTCTGACTTCTCTGGGGTATTGTCTTGTATAGTATTGTCTTGTGTATCCTGTTGCATTGCTTTACTAGCAAATTGTTCAGACTTAGCCACAAACCCACTTTTATAATTTCTATCTGCACTGCATTTAGCAATCTCTTTTAAAAGTTCTTGGTGATCCTCTTTAAGGGCTTGCAGATAGGTTAACTTAGGGTATTCTGCTGTCTTGTCTAGCAATGCCTCCAAGCTTTCAATCTCTTGTTGTGCCTTTTCTTGGTGTTCTTGCTCTCTGAGCATTTCTTTGTCTAGTCTCTCTAGGGCATTATCACACTTGCGCAAGAAGCCTTTAAAGTCTATGTCTGCAAAACTCCCTGCATCTAGCAAGTCTTGTTTGTCTTTGCTGTAGCTTAGATTGTCTGGTTGGATATAGCAATTAGAATCATCAGGGTGGCAAATGTAAAACTCCAGCTTGTTGTGATAGCGCATCGCTTTAAAACATAAGCCCCTATAGTTCATCACATCTATCTCTGTACCTTCATTTTCTAGGGCATTTTGCACACAAGCTTTAAAAATTGCCTCCATACGCTCTAAACTCTGTTTGCTTGACTTATCAGATTTAGAGAGATGAAAAACCTGTGGCTGGCCTGCCTCATCATAAAGCCCAATGCTTACAGATTCTTTCTTGGGCTCTCTAAGCTCTAAAAGAGTGTTTAGAATACCTATACGCTCCTGTGTATACTGCAATGTGCTTTTGTTTCTTTGCAAACTCTCTTGTTTGAAGTGCTGTTCTTTTAAAAAAGCCTTGTAGAGATTCTCCTCTTTTCTAAGAGTTTGTCTTAATTGCACCTCTTGGACTATCAAGGGATTGCCTGTGGCTAAGGCTTTCATCTGCCCAGCATCCGCACTCCCCATTGTGATGTCCTCTAATTCTCTTAAGCCTAGTTTGTGGGCATTTCTAAATTGCTCTAAACTTTTGCTTTTAGTCTCAATAATCTGCCACATACGGCTATCATAGGTTTGTTCTGTGGCGTATCTAAAGAGTTTGATAGTGAAGTGTTCTGGGTCTCTTTCAAAGAGCACATTGCCCTGTCTAATCAAGCGCCCCTCCATTTGTAAGAGCTCATCAGGTCTCCAAGGACAATCCAAAAAATGCCCTGCTACTAAGCGTTCTTGTACATTTGTGCCCACTCCCATCTTAGCAGGACTACCCAGCAACACCCGCACTTCTCCAGCATTGACTTTTCTAAAAAGTTCTTGCTTTTGTGCCTCAGTCTTGGCATCGTGGATAAAGGCGATTTCACTTTGAGGGATGCCCAGTTTGACCAGTTTTCTTAACACATCGCTATAGACATCAAAGGAAGCACTCTTAGCTACTTCTGTATCTAAATCTAGGGCTTTTGCCTGTTGTTCTGCTAATGCACTCTCTAATTCCTGCTGGCTAGGGGTGATGGCTTGCCCCTGCTCATTGTATTCTGTTAGACTCTCTAAAAATTCTTGCACGCTATCTGGGGTATTCTCTTGAGTATTCTCTTGGGTGCTCTGCTCTAATTGCACCCTTTGGCTATGCACTTTAGGGGTGGACAAGCTAATAAAGACTAACTGCGTGCCCTTGTCCTTATCCCACTCTTTATATTGCTCATAGATTTGCACAGCCATCGCTGCACTCTTAGAGTATGCATCTTGCACTTTTGCATTTGGATCAATCAAACGATAATCTAGGGCTGCTTTTCTAGCATCTGTGGTGCAAGCTAGGATATTGTCCTCTCCTATCTCTGGCTTTTTGCCCTTGCACTTCTCCATGCGATCTACAATGCTGCCTTCATTGAATTTGCCACTCTCATCCTGCACCCCAATAAAGCGCGCCACCTCCTCACTTCTTGGCACAACAATATTGATAGGCTTGCCCCCCTCTATGGGTGGCACAAAGTGGGGATTAAACTTTTGGATGTCTATATTGCTAATGACATCGGCAAAACTCCTATAGAGTGTGTTCAACTCTTGCACATTATTAAACTTAGAAAAACGGCTCACCACCTTGTAATTCTGTGCGCTGGTGTCTAGTTCTAAATCTGCTTGGATTTGTCCAAAGGTCTGTGCCCAGTCATCAAAGGTATCTATGCCCTTGTCTTTGAGAACCTCTGGCTGTAAGTATCTTTGTAGATGGTAGAGCTCTGCAATGCTATTAGCAATGGGTGTGCCAGTTAAAAACATGATCTTAGCCCCTCTGTTATGCAGGTATTGGGTCTTGACAAAGAGATCGGTGGCGCGTTTAGAGCCTTGTTTGTTGCCCAGTCCTGCCACACCCTGCATATTAGTGCTAAAGCCTAGATTCTTAAAGAGATGGGCTTCATCTACAATCAGATTGTCAATGCCCATCTGGCTAATGTCTATGTGGCTTTTGTTTTCTGCCAACAACTTAGAATACCTCACCCCTATGTGCTTGATAGCCTGCTCTTCAGCGCGCACACTCATCACAGCAGATTTATCTAACAACCCGTCCCTGACCAGTTTTCGCAAATATTCATTGCCATCGCGCAATGCCTGCTCCTCCTCAGCCCACATATCCGTAATAGTCTGTTCAGGATTAGCCAAAAACTCCAACTGGCTATGGGCAATGATGACTGCATCATATGCATTGTTGGCAATCTGGTTATAGAGTTGCTCGCGTTGCTTAGGGCTAAAGTCCTCACTCTCCACCACTAAGACATTGGCATTGGGGTAGGCTCTATAAAACTCTTGTGCCCACTGCTTGGTTAAATGATTGGGCACAGCAATCAAGCTCTTATTGACTAGACCCATACGCTTTTGCTCCATACAACTCGCAATGGCTACTAAAGTCTTGCCTGCGCCCACTTGGTGATCTAAACAAACTACCCTTTCTTGGATGGCTCTAAAGATAGCATTCTTTTGGTGCGCTCTAAGTTCAATATTTTGATTAAAGCCCTCCAAGCGCACATGCGATCCATCATAGCTTTTAAGCACATTAGTATTAAAGGTGTCATTATAGATTTGCTCTAAATGTGTGCGCCTATCATAGTCTGCATAAATCCACTCTTTAAAGGCTTCTTGGAGTTGTGTAGCTCTCTCTTGAGCTAGGGTGCTTTGTTCCTCATCTACGACCATAATGGGCTTGCCATTCTCATCTGTTTTATTGGGGTCGGGGTATTTAATCTCAAGAGGGCTGTTGTTCAACACACACTCTAGTAAGCGCGCCCCACTCATTTTTATTCTGTCAGAATGGTTTTTGTCTCTAATGCCTAAGAAGTCTAATTCTTCTGTGTTATTTACATGAAAGCCTCTAGTTTTAGCCACACAGAGGCACTTTTCTACATACTCTTTATAAAAAACCCCCTCTTTGCCTGCTTGTCTGTAATGCTCTCTAACCTGCTCTAAGAGGAATTGCTCATAGTATGTAGGGGGAATCCAAGGCGTGCCTAAATGCAGAGCAATGTCTATAGCCTTGATGTCTACAGGGATGATAGCCTCTAGGGCTTGGACATTTTCTATTAAGTCCTCTCTGCCTGCCTCTATGGCTTGTTTGGCTTCCTTGAGCTTTTGCTTGACATTCCCACTCAAATAATCACTGGCTAAGACATAGCTAGAGTTTTCTAAATGGCTCTTAAAAATCAATTTTTGCTCTAAAAGTTCCTCTAGTGTTTTCTCTATACTTTGACTTACAAAATGCTCAGCAATAAAGGCTAAATCTAATCCCCCCGTTTGGCTCACACTCGCCATTAAAGCCTCTTTGGCATTGTTGATCGTGAATGTTTTTTGAGGGGCTAGGGTGCGCTTGAAAAAAATGTCTGCTTTTTGAGCGCTGGGTTTTCTAAGAGATAAGCCTTGAGCCTGTGCTTGGGCTTTGTTAATGCCCTTATCAAAGTCTCTTTCTAAGCCCAAGACTCTAAAGCCATACAAGTCCCCTTTAAGGTCTTTGCGGTTTTTGTTTTCATTCAAATAGCCAAAGGTTTTCACAAACCCATCATAGAGAGCATTGAGCTTTTTTCTCTTGGTTTCTAACTCCCCATCGGTGCTTAAAGGGTTGAGCTCTGCTTGGATTAAGTCATGGAGCGCATCTCTTAGAGGGATGAAAGCTTGGATGCGCTTTTTTTGCATTTTTGTTTTGATGGTGGGGACTTGTTCTAAGAGGTAAACTTTATCTAAGGTATCCACATCCCAATCTGCAGCCTTGAATCTGTAAATCTCTCCTTCAAACTCTACATAATTGCCCGCTTTTGCGTTTGCACAGATTTGGGCATATTGGGCAAACTTGTGGTGTGAGCGATCTAAAATCACAAGCCCTTGAGGATACTCCGTCTTTCTATATCTGTAAATGTCCTTTGGCAAAGTAGAGATGAGAGAAGAGATGGCTTGCTTTAAATCTAAAGAGGCTGGGGGGGTGTTGGTGAGCTCCATACCCTTGTTAGCCACGCGCGCCTGCAGATTCCCCAAGATGTGCTCAGGGTGGTTGATAAAATACTCATTGAGGCAAAAACCCAAGAGTTCTTTTTTATTCTTTTCAAAAAAAGCGTGTATTTGCTCCTTTTGTGCCTCATCCCAATCTGGGACAACTAACTCTGGCGTGCTAGCAGCCTTGTTAATCCCTAAAAGTTTATCAATGTCCTTAGCTAGTCTAAGATGCTCGTGGGCAGTTGTGCCTTTGATCAATTTTTTGTGAGCAGTGAGCACATCTAAATCTAGCTTTTCACCTACCCTGTAATAGGGGGCAGAGCGCATAAAATCTTGGTTGAGCTCTGTATCTTGTCCCTTTTTAAAGAATATGACATCTGTCGTAACTTCCGTGCCTGTGCCCTTGAACACATTACTAGGCAATCTAATCGCTCCTAAGAAGCTAGCTTGCTTGG